>VSIX01000071.1 GCA_008086245.1 Candidatus Mcinerneyibacterium aminivorans | reverse complement strand
TTTCTGATAATACCCTTGTCATTGCACTCGTTAATGTTGTTTTCCCGTGGTCTACGTGTCCTATTGTTCCTACATTCATATGCGGCTTAGTTCTTTCAAATTTTTCCTTTGCCATCTCTTACCTCCTATTATTTATCTATTCACCAATTAACTCTTCACTTTTGCTTTCTGGAACCTCATCATAATAAGAAAATTCCATACTATAATTTGCTCTTCCCTGGGTTACAGTTCTTAATGCAGTTGCATAACCAAACATCTCTGAAAGCGGAACCTCCGCTTTTATTATTTGAATATTCTCCTTGGGTTCCATACTTTTAACAGAACCCCTTCTACCGTTTATATCACCTATTACATCTCCCATATATTCTTTTGGTGTTAAAATCTCAACATCCATTATAGGTTCAAGCAAGGTAGGCTTTGCTTTTCTCAATCCTTTTCTAAAGGCTTTTGCTCCAGCCGCTGAAAAAGCCATTTCCGAAGAATCGACTTCATGAAATGACCCGTCTAAAAGAGTAACCTTTATATCAACTATGGGATAGCCTGCTAAAATGCCACTATCCATTGAATTTTTAATCCCCTTTTCTACTGAAGGAATATATTCTCTGGGTATTACCCCACCTTTAATTTTTTCCTCAAACTCAAAACCCATACCTCTTGGAAGCGGTTCAATCTGAATGACACAGTGTCCATACTGCCCCCTACCACCGCTTTGTTTGATATGTTTTCCTTCAACTTCAACTTTTCTTGAAATTGTTTCCCTATAAGAAACCTGAGGTTCTCCTATATTTGCTTCTACATTAAACTCTCTTTTCATTCTATCTACCAGAATTTCAAGATGAAGCTCACCCATACCTGAAATTATTGTCTGTCCTGTTTCCTCATCTATTCTTTTTTGAAAAGTTGGGTCCTCATCTGAAAGTTTTTGTATTGCATTTGATAATTTTTCCTCTTCTGCTTTTGTTTTTGGTTCTACTGCTACAGAAATTACAGGTTCCGGAAATTCCATAGTTTCCAAAAGAATTGGATTATCCAAATCACTAATTGTATCCCCTGTAGTAACATCTTTCATTCCTAAAAATGCCGCAATATCTCCTGCAAATAACTCATCTCGTTCCTGTCTTTTATCAGCATGCATCTGGACAATTCTTCCAACCCTTTCCTTTTGCTCCTTATTAACATTTAATACATATGAACCTTTTTCTAGAGATCCGGAATACACCCTGGCATAAACCAATTTCCCAACGTATTTATCAACATTAACCTTAAATGCCAGTGCAGCAAAAGGTTCATTATCATCAGCTCTTCTTTTTTCCCATTCTCCAGTATTCGGATTCTTTCCCTCTACAGGAGGAACTTCCACAGGAGATGGTAAATAATCAACTACTGCATCCAGCAGGGGCTGCACACCTTTGTTTTTGAATGCACTCCCACATAAAACCGGAACTATTTTATTATCTATTGTTAACTCTCTAATTTTTTTCTTTAATTTTTCGGTAGATATTTTGCTGTTTTCTAAATACTGCTCAAACAATTTTTCATCATGCTCTACAATCCCTTCAATCATTTCTCTTCTTGTCTTTTCAACTTCTTCCTTAATGTCTTCGGGAATTTCTTCAATTTCATACTTTGCTCCAAGCTGCTCACCATTCCATCTATATGCTTCATTCTCCACCAGATCAATTATTCCCTCAAAATCATCTTCTTTTCCAATAGGATACTGCATGGGTATAGCATTAGCTCCCAATTTTTCCTTAATTTCACCAAGAACTTTAAAATAATTTGCCCCAACTCTATCCATTTTATTTATAAAAGCAAGTCTTGGAACACTATACTTATCAGCCTGTCTCCATACAGTTTCTGATTGAGATTGAACTCCATTAACTGCACAAAATACTCCAATAGCACCGTCAAGAACCCTGAGTGATCTCTCCACCTCTACAGTAAAATCAACATGTCCTGGCGTATCTATAATACTAATTCGATGTTCTTTCCAGAAACAGGTAGTAGATGCCGATGTTATTGTAATACCGCGTTCTTTTTCCTGGTCCATCCAATCCATTTCTGCGTTTCCATCATGTACTTCCCCTATTTTATGTGTAATCCCGGTGTAATAAAGTATTCTCTCAGTAGTTGTGGTCTTTCCAGCATCAATATGAGCCATGATGCCAATATTTCTTTGATTCTTTAAATTTACTTTTCTAGACACTAAAATCTCCCTGTTTGTTATCCAAAATAAGCAAAAGCTTTATTTGCTTCAGCCATTTTATGAATTTCTTCTTTTCTTCTATAAGCTCCACCCTCTTTTTTGCTTGCTTCAATAATTTCCTTAGCAAGTTTTCTTTCCATATCGTGTTCATCATTACGATTTCTTGCATATTCAACAAGCCATCTAATTGCTAAAGAATTTTTTCTTTTAGGGGTTACCTGAATAGGAACCTGGTAATTAGCTCCCCCAATTCTTTTTGATTTTACTTCTAATTCTGGTTTTAAATTCTCAACTGCTTTTCTGAACATTGTCAAGCCATCTTCTCCAGTAGCATCCTGTACATGCTCTACAGCTGCATTAAAAATGTTTCTTGCCAGACTTTTTTTCCCATCCAGCATAATTTTGTTTATAGTTTTCTCAACAATCATTTCCTCATAATTATCATATTTTTCTTTATATGTTCTATTTTTAGCCATATAATCCTCCAATAAAATATTTAAGCATTTTTCCTTGTACCATACTTCGATCTGCTGGTTTTTCGACCTTCAACTCCTGCACAATCATATGCGCCTCTCACTATATGATATCTAACTCCCGGTAAATCCTTCACTCTTCCTCCTCGTACCAAAACAATAGAGTGTTCCTGAAGGTTATGACCTTCACCAGGAATATATGCAGAAACTTCTTTTCCATTACTTAATCTAACTCTTGCATACTTTCTAAGAGCAGAATTAGGTTTTTTCGGTGTAGCTGTTGATACTCTTACACAAACACCTTTTTTTTGTGGGCAGCCTTCCAAAGCAGGGGCCCTACCCTTTTTTGTAACTTTTTTTCTGCCTTTTCTAACTAACTGGTTAATTGTTGGCATAATCTACTCCTCCTTTTTTTATGTGCAAAAATACTAACATTAATATTATTAATGTCAAGTTCTATTTTAGAAACAAGGGATATAGAAGGCAAAAAGCCTCCTATATCTTAATTTACTCATCTAAATCCATTTCAATTTCTGATATCTCTTCATCCTTAATCAATACATCTATATCTCTATTTTGCTTTGCATTCGTACCTGCTGGAATAAGATGTCCTATTATGATATTTTCTTTAAGACCTTCAAGGTGATCAACCTGTCCTTCTATTGCCGCATCGGTTAAAACTCTTGTTGTTTCCTGGAAGGAAGCATCGGATAGGAAAGAATCGGTATTTAAAGATGCTTTTGTTATTCCAAGAAGTACCGGCTTAGCTCCTGCTGGCTCTTTTCCTTCGGAAACGAGTTTTTCATTTTCAAGCATATATCTATTTCTGTCAACTAATTCTTTTGACATAAAATAGGAATCTCCGGGATCTGTAATTCTTACTTTTCTTGTCATCTGTCTTATAACAAGTTCTATATGTTTATCATTTATGTCAACTCCCTGGATTCTATAAACTTCCTGAATCTCATTTAAAAGATATTTCTGTACCGATGTCAAACCTTTTACTTTCAATATATCATGAGGATTTACATTACCCGAAGTTAATCTATCTCCGGATTTTACAATATCTTCTGGATTTACAAGTATCTGTTTACCAAGAGGGATCTTATATTTCTTCTTATCTCCAAATTCATTTGTTACTGTAATAATTCTTTTACCTCTTGAAATTTTACCATATTCAACTTTTCCATCTATTTCACTAATAAAAGCCTTTTCTTTTTTCTTGGGCTTTCTGGCTTCAAAAAGCTCCGTTATTCTTGGCAATCCACCTGTAATATCTTTTGTTTTACCAACCTGCCTTGGTGTTTTCGCTATTAAATCCCCTGCTTTAATTTCATCGCCTTCATGAACTATTAAATAAGCTCCAACAGGTAGATAGTACAGACTCCTGTGTTTTTTCTTTTCATTCTTCTCATCATTTTTACCCGAGCCATCTGATTCTATTACAACTCTTGGATGTAGCTTTTTCGATTTGTCCTCTACAATTACTCTCTGAATTGTTGCTGTAGATGAATCCATAACCTCGTCAATAGTTTTACCTTCTATTATGTGTTTAAAATTAACTTTTCCATCTTTTTCGGCAATAATCGGCCTAATAAATGGATCCCATTCAAACAGTGTATCATCTTTTTTAACTTTATCTCCATCATTAACTTTTAATTTAGCTGCATAAGGAACTTCAAATTGTGAACGTTTATTATCATTTTCATCATATAAAAATAATTTCCCTGATCTATTTGTAACAACCTGTTCGCCTTCTCTGTCTTCTATTTTGCTTACATCATTAATTTTTACATAACCATCAATTTTTGCTTTAATTTCGGACTGTTCGGCAACTCTTGATGCACTACCACCAACATGAAAAGTTCTTAGAGTAAGTTGTGTACCGGGTTCTCCTATTGATTGTGCTGCAAGAATTCCTACGGCCTGTCCTACTTCAACCTGGCTTTTGGAAGTTAAATTGTGTCCGTAACATTTGCTACAAACACCCTTTCTACTTTCACATGTGAGAACAGATCTAACATATACAGTTTCAATTCCCAGCTCTTCAATTCTTTTTGCTTTTTCACTATCTATAAACTCTCCTGATTTAACGATAAATTCAGATGGTTCTTCAGGGTC
>VSIX01000070.1 GCA_008086245.1 Candidatus Mcinerneyibacterium aminivorans | reverse complement strand
TAACCTCCGTCACTCATTACTTGGATGTACTCAAAAAATTAACCTCCGTCACTAAAAATCTCGTTAGAGATTTTTAAATCGACGAAGTAATCTCAAGAACTGCTTTGGGATTACTTTTAAATGTTTTACTCACACTCACACTGACACTCACACTAAAAAATCTCGCCAGAGATTTTTAATTTGAAAAATTATTAAAAATCCATTATATTAAATATATAAAAATTATTTAATTATTACGAACCACTAACAAGGTAAAAAAGTATAAGAATGAGTATAAGTATGAGAAAAAGATTTAAAGGTTTTGAATTTAATTGATTACGAGTTACTAATTACTAAATTGCGCAAGCAATTTAAAAAAAAGGAGTCTCAAGATGAAAAAAACATTTTTAATTTTAATAACTTTGTTTTTGATATTTAATTATATTTTTAGCGGGGATTTATACAATGGTGGAATGGGTGATGAATATTATGATCAAAAAAGACGAGGAGCTTTTTTAACTGAATCAACACTAAGAGGAAGAATGGTTAAGAAATTTTATAATCTTGAAGGTGTTATAGCTCAGACAAATGGTTTACTTGGAACAAATTATGAATTAGCTGTTGGTCAACCTATTAATGAAGAACAACAAGCTATATATGGTAGAGCTATTTATAAAGCAGCATTAGAAAAATTAAATCAAAATGAACAAGACTCGATTGCTTTATATGACAAAACTGCTCCAGAAGCTTTAGAGTTAGCAGCTAAAAATGATGGGGACAACACTTTAGATATAAAATGTATTTATGATAAAATCAAAAAAGAAGAAAGGTTAGGTGCAGATGAATTTTGTCTTTTTTTAGGAGATTATTATAACTCAAGTGTTCCATTGGATTATGATTTTTATCAAGAAACAGAGAAAGGAGAATGGGAAAAAATTGATAAAACTCTTGATAATGTTAGAGGGCAAGGTAAGGTTAGATTAGATGTGTATATGAGTAATGGTGAGCTTTTTGCAGAGCCATTTATTTTAGAACCTTTTAAGAAGAGTGCTTTAGAGAAATCAATTGAGAAAGTAGGAAATAAATATGTTGCAAAATATAAAGTAGGAGAAACAAAAGATGGAAAAGATATATATTTAAAAAATACAGGTCATACAAAAGAAGCTGTTTTATCAGAAATGACAAAATTTGAAGAAGATTTAAGTAAATATTCATCAAAAATGATAAGAATGATTGCAGGACAGGATGAAAATAAAACAGATATTAAATCTAGCGAATTGGATATGATTTATAAATAAAGATCAAGACTCTTTGCTCTCTTAGTTTTATAGACTAGGAGGGCTTTTTTTTTCTTATTAAATAATTTTTCTAAAACAAACAACCTCAATCTTCAATAAATCTCCTTTTTTTTCTAATGTCTTACCTATTTTAGAAATCACATACAATCCAGAAACAAAAACATTTAAGGCTGGTAAAAAGGAATTTAAAGCTGGTGATATATATAATTTAAAACAAAAGAATTCTGACTTAGCAGAATTTGTAAAAGCAACAGAAGATGTTTTAAAAAAAATAGAAAAACTACCAGAAAAAGCAATCAATAGAGGAGTAGGAGATTATACATATCAAACTATGAAACGAATAGATTCCTTGGTAGAAGCAGCACGAGCAGAAACAGTTTTAGGAAGATACTTAGGAAGTTTAACAGGAAGCGATGTTGGGGTTACTTACAAATGTTTTTTTCTAATACTAATACTGATATGATACTAAAAATCTCGCAAGAGATTTTTAAATTGACGAAGTAATCTCGAAAACTGCTTTGGTCTTACCCATTAAATTTTTTCTTCAGCGGGCTAACATTCAAAACTCGTTACTTGGGATAGCTTCTAAGGGCTCGCATCCGTCACTCATTACGGGGATGTACTTCGAAGAGATATCATCCGTCACTAAAAATCTCTAAAGAGATTTTTAATTTTGACGAAGTAATCTCAAGAACTGCTTTGGTCTTACCCATTAAATTTTT
>VSIX01000069.1 GCA_008086245.1 Candidatus Mcinerneyibacterium aminivorans | reverse complement strand
GACATTTATATAAATTCTGATGGAAGTTTAAGCGCAGTGTTGGAATCCTCATTAAAAATTGTTAATTGATTTTCGATTATAAAAAAATGGATTTTTAATTTTTTTCTAAGGTTTTATTCTTTAGTTATATCCAGTTCTGATCGTTTATTCTGCAGAAAAAATATTTTCAGAAAACAGAAATCAGAATCCAGATTGCAGAATACAGAAAAGAATTTTAATTCTTTTATTATCAAATTAATTTTGTTATAATTTTTGAGAGGTGGTTTTTATGAAAATAGCTATTCTATGCGGGGGAAATTCTTCCGAAAGAGCTGTTTCCTTTGAAAGTTCGCGAAATGTGTATCAGGCAGTAAAGGATACCTATAACATAACTCTCATTGATACAGGCAGAGGAGAAATTTTTAACGATTTTGATAAACAGGAAGAAAAAAAATCTTTGGGGTGGAACCTATCACTTGTTCAGAGAATTTTAATTATACTTCAAAAAAAAGAAATTGATTTTGTAATTGTTATGCTTCACGGACATTTTGGCGAGGATGGACATATACAAGCATTACTAGATATGTGCAATATTCCCTACACCGGAACCAATATGGGTTCCTCCTATCTGGGAATGAACAAAGAAATCAGTAAATATTTGATGAACTATTTTAATATTCCAACTCCGGAAGCCATTTTTATTAATAAAAATTACAGTATAGATAAATTAAAAGAGAAACTGGATTTCCCGGTTATTGTGAAACCAATATCCGAAGGATCCACAATAGGAATAACAATAGTAAAAGAAAAACCCGAATTAAAAAAAGCTCTGGATAAAGGTTTTAAATACGACTTTAAACTTATTATTGAAAAATATGTAGAAGGTGAGGAGATGACCCTTACTGTAATGAACAAAGAAACATATCCTATTGTAAGAATTATTCCAAGCACAGGATTTTATGACTATGAAAGAAAATATGGAGATGGTCAGTCAAAGTATGAATGCCCTGCAAAGTTAAATAAAAAAGTCAAAACCCAGATAAAAAAAGATGCTTTGCTTCTGTATGAAAAAATGAATCTTTCCGGTGCTGTAAGATTTGATTTTTTATACAATAAAAAAGACAGTAAATACTATTTTCTCGAAGTTAATACCATACCCGGAATGACAGAACACAGTCTGGTTCCCATGGCTTTTAATGCAAGAAATATATCTTTTAAAAACCTTATGAAAAAAATAATAAGTGATGGATTAAATGAAAAATAAAAAATCAATAATAAACATAGTTTTAGTGGAACCAGAAATTCCACCTAATACAGGCAATATTGGAAGACTCTGTGTGGGATTAAATATATCTCTATTTCTGGTGGGAAAACTGGGATTTAGTCTGAAGAATAAATATTTAAAGAGAGCCGGGCTCGATTACTGGGATCATTTAAAATACTACAGATACAAGTCTCTGAATGAGCTTAGAAAGGAATTTAGCAATTCCAGATTTTTTTATTTTTCCAAAAAAGCATTCAATGTTTATTATTCTGCTAATTTCAAAAAGGGAGATTTCCTGATTTTTGGAAAAGAAACCGAGGGCCTTCCCGAAAAGCTACTGGAAAAAAATAAAGATTTTACATACAGAATCCCCATGCGGGGAGAAACAAGATCTTTAAATCTTTCAAACTCTGTCGCTATCGTTGCTTACGAAGCTTTTAGACAGATAAATTGGGAAAGAAAATAATTCTTCCCCAATTTATATTTATATTTTATTTAATTCTTATCCCTGCATATCCTGCATTAGACTCTGCATCATAGAACGCATATTAGAAAATTTCTGATAATTTTCAGGGATGTTAAAGTGACTGTCATCCACACCTTTTTTAATATCTTTATAGAATATCTCGATTTTATTAGTTTTAGAATCTTCGGTATATGTTGTTTCCGAACCAATGATAAGATTATCTTTTACATAGATGTAGGATTCTTTAACGTTTTCATCGGGATTTAATTCTTTATATTTTGTAGTATCAAGATTATTAAATTTAACCTTTCCTACTTTTTCTATTTTTCTATTCAGCATATCATCAATATTAAAAGATTTTTCATTTTTTTGAGTGGTTCTTTCAATATAGGCTTTATTATCAGGAAAAATCATGTACTGAACTACAGATTGGTCTTTGTCCACGCTAATTGTCACTCTATTAGTCATACCCATCATTTCTAATCTCTGCATCTGCGCTTTGCTTCCAACCATATCTTCTGTAATTTTCATATTAGCTCTGCTCTTCTTGTTCTTCATATAAAATTTACCTTCGATGGTTAAGTTTCTGCTCTGAGCATCAATCTTTCTTACCATTGTTGCCTCTATTCCATCTGAAACATATGCATCCTTATCTACTACCTCATTAATTGTCAGTGCAAAACTAACACTCGCCATAAAAAATATTACCATTAAAACTAAAGTTAACTTTTTCATATTAGCCCCTTTCATTCTTTAAATTACTCTGATTCTGATTCTTCTTTCTGATACTTTTCAATTTCCTCTTCCTGTACTTCGGTAGGTGCTTTCTGATAATAAGCAAATTCAGTTTCGAATCTACCTCTTCCACTTGTAATAGATCTTAAATCGATTGCATATCTTAACATTTCAGATTCCGGCACTTCTGCTCTAATTTCCTGCCATCCATCTTTTAATGGATCCATTCCCTGTATTCTTCCCCTTTTACTGTTTAAATCACCCATTACATCACCCATATCTTCTTTGGGTACTTCTATACGAACCTTCAATACCGGTTCAAGTAATACACCTCCGGCTTTATCAAAAGCCTTTGAGAATGCCTTTGAAGCTGCAACTTTAAATGAGTGTTCATCGGAATCAACAGAGTGATGGGAACCATCATAAACTGTTGCTCTTATATCTATAACTGGATATCCGGCGATTACTCCTTCTTCCATTTTATTTCTTATACCCTTTTCAACTGCAGGAATAAACCCGCTTGGGATAACTCCTCCAACGACCTTATCAACAAACTCAAATCCGGAGCCTCTTTGAAGTGGCTCAAACTCCATGTAAACTTCTCCGTACTGTCCACGGCCTCCCGATTGCTTTTTATGTCTGTGATGTGATTTTATCGATTGAGCAAGAGTTTCCTTATAACTAACCTTTGGTGTAAAGGTTTCAACTTCCACATTAAATCTATCTTCGAGTCTCGATACCATTACATCCAGATGGATATCTCCCAAACCCGATATTATTGATTGTTTTGTATCTTTATTTCTCCAGCTTTTAACATAGGGATCTTCTTCTGTTAATCTATTTAATCCTGTAGCAAGTTTGTCCTGATTTCCGGTTGATTTAGCTTTTATTGCGAGTGAATAAACAGGTTCATATGGATCAAAGAATTGAACTTTATTTTCATCCTTTTTCTCCGTTAATGTTTCTCCTGTTTTAATTGTATCCACTTTATTAATTACTCCTATCATACCTGCTTTTAATTCGGGAATTTCATTTACTTCTTTTCCCTGGGGTACATAAATATGAGCTATTCTTTCTGTAGTGGATTCATTGTTAAGTCTAACCGTCTCCCCTGCTTTCAAGCTCCCGGAAACAACTTTTACCAAACTCATTTTACCTGTATATGGATCAATCAGTGTTTTATATACTTTAGCTAAAAATTTATCCTCGGGATCAGGGGTGATTTCTGTTCCGTCTTCCAGTTTATAGGTTTTAAATTCAAGTGGGGAAGCAAAATATTTAGAAGCAAAATTCATAAAAGCTTTTATACCTATCTGTTTTTCTGCAGACCCGATAAATACAGGTGCGATATCCTTTGTCTGCAATCCTTTCTTTATACCTTTTTTAATTTCATCATCATTTAGAGTTTCTCCTTCAAGTACCTTCATCATCAGCTCTTCATCTTCTTCGGCTATTGCTTCCATAAGTTTTTGCCTGTACTCATTTACTTTGTCTTCAATTTCTGAAGGTATTTTAACCTTTTTTTCTTCTCCACCCGTTGATTCATACGCCTTCATTTCAACCAGATCCACTATTCCTTTAAAATCTTCACCTTCTCCAATCGGAAGCTGAATTATAATCGGTCTGGGTTTATCAAGATTGTTTTTGATTTCTTCAAATGCTTCTTCAAAATTTGCATTTTCTTTATCAAGCTTATTGATAAAAACAGAAATATTCTTTCCCATGTTTTGTGCATCTTCCCATGCTCTTTCGGTACCGATTTGGATCCCCAGTTCAGCATCCACAAAAGAAACAACATGTTCAGCTGCATAAATCCCCGATTTGCTATCATTTATAAAATCATTATATCCCGGAGCATCCAGTAAATTTATAATTTTATCATTCCATTCAAAATTTATGGTTGTTAAATTAATTGACATTTTACGATTTTTTTCTTCATTATCATAATCGGATAATGTATTTCCCTTTTCTATGGAGCCTTTTTTATCAATTACTTTTGCCTCCTTAAGGATAGATTCAACCATCAGCGTTTTGCCGGTTCCGTTCTGTCCTGCAAAAACAATGTTTCTAAGATTTTTTAATTTATCAGACATAACTAACTCCTCCGTTTTATTTAATTATTTTCTAATTATTTTATCTGGCAATTTCCTTCAATTTCTGCCTTTTGATGTATAATTAAGCGGGAAGTTTCTACTTCTCCTTTAACCGTCCCCTTTGGAAAAACTTCCACATAATCGGAATTAACATTCCCATCAACCATCCCCCGCACATATAAATATTTTGATTCAATATCACCCTCGACTTTACCTGATATATATATTACACTACCTTCAATGTTGGCCTTAACTTTTCCTTCCCGGGCAACAATCAAGCATTGACTCGGGTCAACAGCAATTTCGCTTGCTTTTATTCTTTCATAAATCTTAACAGAATCCGCATCCTCGAGATATCCCCTGGATGGTTTAATTTCATCCTTTGCTATTATTTTTTTTATAGTACTTATCAGTTTATTATAAAATATATCCTGTTTTTTATCATTTTTGTAATGTTCAAAAATTAAGTCTATTAAATATTTTTCTCTATCACTAATGTTAAGAATACTATTCATTGAATTTTTTTCCATTCTCAAGCAAAAGATGGAGGGAAGGAAGCGATATCCTTCCCCACAAATATATTATTACTGTACTTTTGCATACACTAAAGTATTATTGCTGTCATTAGCCATCCATATTACATATCCTGTACTTTTACTTTTTACATATGCTTCTGTTTGGTCTTCTAATCTTTGAATTCTGTAATTAGATGGAGCTCTACCATATTGCTCCTTAAAATTTTCAATTTTATCCTGAAGAACAACCTCTTTTTTGGGCTTCAAAATTACCCATTTAGGATTTTCCCATCCGCCATCTTCTGGATCGGTATTAAAAGGCGGCAGCTGTCTCCTATAAAGATCTTTTGCTTTCTTCATTAATTCGTTTTTTTCCTTTTCTGTCAAATTTTTCTTTGCTTCCTGGCGTTTAAGCTGTTCGATAGCCTGCTGTCTTGCCTGTACTTTCAGATCTTTAAGAAGATCCTCGGACAATTCGCCTTCATAAAGCTCTTCATTTTTCTCCTTCAGCTGTTCAAAATATTTCTGTACTATTTCCTCATCCTCTTCCACTTTCTTCATGATATCCTGTTTTGTTTCATTGGATAGCTCTTCAACCTCATCAGTAATTTTACTCTCTAAGTACTGATTGTAAATATTCTGAACTGTCGGCTTAAATTCCGCTTTTTTCTTTTCGGTCATAAACCCGGAAAGAGAGTCAAATAACGGTTTATCTTCAGGCGGTAATTCTCCTCTAAGTCTTTTATATGATCCTACGATTTTTGCAAGATCATTAATTTTTGTTTTCGCTTTTGTTATTGCTGCTTTATCTAGAATAGGATTCCCTCCAGAGGAACATCCTAATACGAATATTAATACTATTCCTACTAAAAACCACTTGGTAATTTTACGCATACGATTACCCCTTTCTTCTTTTTTGATTATAGTAGATTAAAATGTTCTTTTTGTCAATATTTATTTGACTTCCTTTTCCTCAATTTCCTGTTTTACAACATCTGATAATCTCTTGATTCCTTCTTCTATTTTTTCTTTTGAACAGTATGAAAAATTTAATCTACATGTATTACTACCATCATCATCTACATAAAATGCATTCCCAACAACATATGCAACATTTTCATCAATAGCTTTATAGAACATATCTTCAGTATCAACAAATTCGGGAACTGTTAACCATAAAAACATTCCACCTTCAGGTTTTGTCCATGATATATCATCTCTTTTAGGCATATATTTTTCCAGTGCATCAAGCATGGCTTTTCTTCTTTTTCTATAAAGTTTTACATTTTTCTCTATTCTTTTCTTTAAATACCCCTCTTTCATGTAATATGCAGCTATCCTCTGTGAAAAAGGAGGAGTACAAAGATCCATTGCCTGCTTAGCTACTACAAATTTGTCAATTATTTCATCGGGACCAATTATCCAGCCAAGTCTAAATCCCGGAGCAAATATTTTTGAAAAGGTATACAAACTAACTGTATATCCCTTATCATCCAGAGAATATATAGAAGGAACATTTTCTCCAGTATATCGTAAATTTCTATAAGGAGAATCCTCTATTATTAGAAAATTGTATTTATATGCAAGTTCAAGAAGTTTCTTTCTTTTTGCCTCTGACATTGTAATTCCAGCCGGATTTTGAAAATCGGGAATTACATATACAAATTTAAGTTTTCTTCCCTCTTTTTTTATTTTTTTAACTTTTTCTTCAAGAATTTCCATATCCATACCGTCTTCCTGAAGCGGTACTCCTATCATATCTGCTCTGTAGCTTCTAAAAGCGCCAATAGCTCCAACATATGATGGCATTCCCAATATTATCGGATCTTCCGGGTTTACAAATATTTTTGCGCACATATCAAGAGCCTGCTGTGAAGCGGTGACAGGAAGCACATTTTCCATTTTTAAATTTTCAATCCCATCTTTTTCCAGAAGTTTTATTATTTCTTCTTTTAACATCTCATCACCTTCAGTAGCTCCATACTGAAGTGATTTAGCACCATCCTTAGTAATTACTTCATCTACAATATTTGTTAGTTCCTCTTTTGGAAATGTTTGAGGAGCTGGCAAACCACCTGCAAAAGAAATTATTTCGGGTTTGTTTGTCAATTTTAATAGCTCTCTTATTACGGACCTTTTTAAATTATTAGCATTCTTTGAAAATAAATTTTCAATCCCAGAAATCATGAGATACCTCCTTAAATTAGTTTTCTTAAATTCATAACATTTTGTTTTTTATTATCAGCCTTAAAAATATATGAACCAATAACAAATACATTAGCCCCTGCATCCTTAAAATCCTTAATATTACTATTTTTAATTCCTCCATCAACCTCTATATCAATTTTGTTTCCAAATATTTTTCTGGCTTTTTCAACCTTCTTTAACATTTCTGGAATATATTTCTGTCCTCCAAAACCAGGTTCAACGGTCATAATAAGCAATCTATCGAGATAATTTTTTAAAGGTTTCAAAATAGAAATATCAGTTCCGGGAGTAACAGAAATCCCGGATTTCAAACCTGATTCTTTAATTTTTTTGAGAATTATATAACTATGAGGTGTTGCTTCATAGTGAAATACGATAATATCACTGCCGGCTTTCTGAAAATTTTTCCAGTACTTACCGGGGTTATCAATCATTAAATGAGTATCAAAAACTGTTTCTTTATACCTTTTTCTTAAAGATGATAGAACCTGCGGTCCATAGGATATGTTTTCTACAAATCTACCATCCATTATGTCAAAATGAATTTCATCTATAACATCAATAACCTCATCAATATCTTTCTGAAGATTGAGAAAATTCGCATTTAAAATTGAAGCTGATATCTTAAAATCCATCATTCCCTTCTTTTTTTAAGACACATGCAAACATTCCGTCCATCTTTTCAGAAGGTGGATAAATCTTTATTATCTTTTGCTCTTTTAAAGTATCATTATTTAAACACTTTTTCAAATATTTTTTATTTTTTATATCAACCTGTTTAAATTTTTTATTTTTTTTAAGAAATTCCTCAATAATATTTTCATTTTCACTTTTGTTGAGCGTGCATGTACTATAAATAATTTTTCCTTCTTTGGATAATATTTTTGAAGCCTTATTAAGCAATTTTGTTTGTAAATCAACTAAAGAGTTTATATCATTTTTATTAATTCTGTATTTAATATCGGCCTTTTTTCCTATCACTCCAAGCCCCGAACACGGGGGGTCAAGAAAAATCAAATCAAATTTCCTGCCGGGTTGATATTCTAAAAAATTCTGATTTACAATTTTGATATTTTCACTTTTTAACCTGGCAATATTTTCTTTCATCCGTTTAAGTCTTCTTTTTGAACTTTCCACAGCTATCAGCTCGAATTTTCCCGAATTCAACTGGCTGAAATATGTAATTTTCCCTCCTGGCGCGCTCCCGACATCCAGCAAATCGTTTCTTATTGGATTAACAAGTTGAGATATTATTTGTGCAGCTTTATCCTGTACATAGAACCATCCCTTTTTATATCCAGGAAGCTCACTGACCTTTTTTTGTGATTTTATTCGAATGTGGTAAAAAAGCGATTCCTCGAAATCAAAATCAATTTTTTCGCTTTCCAAATGATGGATATACTTTTTCCTGGAGATGAGATTTGTATTTATTCTTAAATCAATATAATTTTGCTTTTGAAAATATTTAAATATCTCTTCAACTTCTCCCAAGCTGTAGCTTTTTAAAAAAATATCGATTAGTTCAACGGGATATGAATACTTTACTGAAAGTCTCTTCTTTCTATTATCCGGCAATTTCACCTTTTTATCATCTCTGATAAAATTTCTAAGAACGGCATTAACCAGATTTTTATCTTTTTCATTTTTTTCTTTAGCCAAATTCACGGCCTCATTCACCGTTGCATACTCTTTGGTTGATTCATTGTAAATTAACTCATATAGAGCTATTTCGAGAACTAAAAAGGTCTCTGGAGATATATTTCTATTTAGATATTTTTTTATGATAAAATCAAGAAATAATTTATTTTCAACCACTCCTTTTATAATTCTGTAGGAAAAATCTGAAACATCATTTTTTGATAGAAGGTCATCTATAAAAAAGCTACTCTTATTCCATTTATATAAAATTTTATATATATTATTTCGTTGATTCATAATCTAAATCAAATCCACATCAAAACTTTTTTTCAATACTTTAATAAATCTATTTACCGGGAAGCCAACAATATTATAATAATCTCCTTTTATTTTTTCTATTAGAAATCCTCCCAATCCCTGAATTGCATACCCCCCAGCTTTATCTGAATACTGTTCTCTTTTTAAATAATTTTTTATTTCTGCATCACTTAACTTCATAAAAGTTACCTCGGTTTTTTCACAAAAACCAACTATCCTATCCCCCTTTTTAACAGAAACTCCGCTGAGAACATGATGGGTGTTACCGGACAGTTTCTTTAACATCTGATATGCTTCTTTAAAACTATCTGGTTTTGTTATTATATGATTTAAATAGACAACTGTATCTGAGGTAACTACTATTTCATCTTTAAAGGTGTTTTTGCTTTCTATCTCCTTTAGTTTCTCATAGGATATTTTCTTTACAAAATCAGAGGGATTCTCATTACGGTCAAATTTTTCTTCATCAATCTGCGGAAAAACTCTTCTAAAATTAAGTCCAAGTTTCTCAAAAATCTTTTTTCTTCTAGGAGAAGAAGACCCCAGAATAAATCTATTGCTCATTTTTGCTTTCCAGTATGATGGTAACAGGGCCATCATTTTCTAATTTAACACTCATATATGCTCCAAATACTCCCGTCTGAATATTTTCCATCCCGTGGCTTTTTGCATAATTTATCATATATTTATATAATCTTTTTGCTCTTTTAGGTCCTGCCGCATTATTAAAAGAAGGACGGTGCCCCTTCCGGGTGTCTGCATGCAGGGTAAACTGGGATATAAGCAGCATATTCCCGCCGATATCCTCTATAGAATAATTCATTTTGCCGTTTTCATCTTCAAAAATTCTTAAATTTCTTAGCTTGTAATAAAGGAATTCCGCATCTTTTTTAGTATCTTTTTCCCCCACACTTAAAAAAACCAAAAGCCCTTTTCCTATAGAACCTTTTTTTTCATTATTTACGCTTACCTCCGCTTCTTTTACCCTTTGGATCAGTGCCTTCATCTTTTAATAACCCCTCCTCCTTCAACAAATTTTCCTTTTTTACTTATTAAAATATAATTAAAAGGGTATTCAAAATACCGTTCGGTTTTATAATTAAACCATAAAAGGTATCTATTGTTTTCTCTGAAAAGAGTAATAAAGCTGTTATCATAATTTAAAAATCTCCCTGTATCCGTATAAAATCCATTATCCCTGATTTTGATATTAAAAGAATTTGCAAGTTTTTCCGGAAGGTAATCTCCAAAATAGATTATTCTATCGGTATTTTTTTCCCCCAGCGGACGATCAAAAAGCTCCTTCCATACTTTCTTTGTTCTCTCATCACCTTTTAAAACAGAAATTCTGCCATCAAAAAAGCTTTTAATGGAGGGATGAACTAATGTTTGTTTAGTAAAAACATTCCACAAGTTTTCCTCAGAATTATAGTAGAAATAATTTAATGTATTATTAAAAATGTTATATTTTTTATCGTTTATATAAATGGCCTTTTCGTCTTTAATCGGATAGGAAAATAACTTAATATTTGTTGAATACAGGTATAATATATCCTGTTTTTTTTCAATTGAACAGGTAAAATATCTTGCATTATAATTCTGCAATTGATTAATCTCCATATCTTCCACCTTGTTGTATTTAACATTATTACTTATAAAATCAAAATATGTATGGACGGTTTCATACTCTAATTCATTTAAAAGATCAATTTGATCAAGATATCCCAGATGCTTGTAATTAACAAAACCGGATGAGTAAAGGTATTTCCTATTGAACTTATTGTATAAAAAAGTAATTTCATAATTCTGCAAATTTCTCTGAAGTTTTGGGTCCTTTTGTATATAAATATCATATTCTGAGAAAAAATAAATATTGAACCTGTTTTCTACAGGGTATCTTAAAAAATATGGAAACATCCGATATTTTTCAATATTCCAAAATATCAAATTAACTTTAAATTCCTTTTTGATTTTATCCTTTATATATTTAATAAAATCCATATATTCCATATAATTGATCTTAGGAGGGAGATTGTATATCAGCAAATTAGGAACATCTATATTGTTATGCTTGTAAAATTTTATAATTTCATCGGTTCCGGAAACAAAAAGTATATTTAATTTTTTAATATCAAAATTTTTATTAATACTGTAAAACTGATATTTTTTATCATCAATATAGGATTCAAAAATTATTTTACTTTTCTCTATTTTATCAGCTAAATGTTTTTTTAGCACTCCAATCTCATTTAAAACATTATTCGGGTCACTAAAGTAATAAAATTCAATTTCATCTTTCAGATTTCCATATTCAACTGTCAGTGAATTTTTATACATAAGTTCATTTTCATCAATTACAAGCGAGATATTGTTAACCCCGCCATCTAAATTAAATTTCTCAGATTTTTTCTTATTATTCAGAACAATTTTAAATTCCTGATTATTAGAAATTGCTTCTTTTAAAAATAGTTCAAAATCAATCCTGACGTTTTGGTTTTTGGGACCTATATAAAGGGGATTGTGCAAATGCAAATATTCCTTTTCAATTTGATTAAAATATAAATTTACATAATTATCACTTAATACTACCTTCTTTTTACTATTTTCATCATAATCATATATTTCATAATTCATTTTTAAAGGGATATTGCAGAAGTATTGAACTTTATTCCAGGGAATTTTAATCTGATAATATAGCTGATTTTCCTCTTCACTGTAATCTATTACAGGTTCCGGATTAAAATTGCTCTTTAAAAAAATCGAATTATCCCTTATACCCCATTTTATATAATATTTATCATTTGCATTAACCCTGAAAAATAAATGATTGTAATCGCCATTAAAATTATCACCTATTTCAATTTGTTCATTATCCCTTTTTCTTATTTCAAGATACAGATTATCTTCATCGAAATTAACATTTATAACTGCAGAAATATCATCCTTACCAAAGAACGGCCCATTTTTAATCTGATCTTTTAATCCCATATATAGTTTAGGATAGTTTGAAGAATTTTTATAATTTATTGTATAATTCGTATGAACACCTTTTTTCCTAATTGTTTTTTCTAACTTCAATGCGAAAAGACTATTAAAAGTAAAAATTAAAACAGATATAATTAATATTTTAAAATAATATTTCAAATCCCACCCCTATAACAAATTCATTATAATTTTTAATAGATTCCTCAGAACGGAACATATTATACTCAAACTCCATATTAATATTCATCTGGTTGGAAAGCGAATATTTTCCTTCGATTTTATTGGTGAGCGTATAGTTATTTGCCTTATTCTGATTTTTAAACCATTTTTCATCATAGTTAAAGCTGTAGTTTAATTTCAAATAGGTTGTCTGTCTTTTTTTCCGTTTTGATAAAAGTACCCCTATTATCTTTGAAGAACGAATAAAATGACTGAATTTAAAACTGCCTCTAAGATTATTTGTCTGTGCTTCCGGATTGTCGCCAACTTTGCTTATTTCCTGATTATAATCTATTGACATGTCCGTTTCTATATGATTATCCCATTTTATATCCCAGTCAAAAGAAGGTTCTTTTTGAACGGATTTTCTAACTGTTCCCGAACTTTTTGTAGTAGTTTCAGTTTTTTCATAAGAAAAGGTCATATTTTGATCACGTACAAATTTTGTAAACAGATTAAATACCGGAATTTTTTCAAAATCCCCAATTCGCATATCTATTTCAGGCCATGTCGATCTTTCCGAATGACTTGAATTTGTAGATTTGTAGCTTCTATCCTCTATTGAATGTTCATAACTTAAATCAAAATCCAGTATATCAAAAAAATTTGTCTCGTATTCTAATCCATAATTATGGGTTTCTCTATCCGAGTCAGGCTGAACATATTTTTCAAGACCACTCATGTCTCCCATAACAAAGGTCCAGTCGTATCTGGTACTCGTTAAATCATAGGACCTGCTGGCATTATTTGAATAATTTAAATCTATGTTGAAATCTTTCCTGAAAACAACCAGATTTTTAAAATATTTAATGAGCCTAAAAGAAACTCTCGATGAATAGGTTCTATTTATATCATAATCGTATAGATAATACTGGCTCTTATCTTTTACATCATCATAATTCCACCTATCATCCAGATTAGTGGAATAATTTAAATTCAGGGATACTATTCGTGAAAAATTTTTACTGTAATTGTTTCTTATATAAAAAGATTTTGTTTGTTTCTCAAAATTCCCCTCCATTAAATCCCAGTTCTCCGTTAAATCATAGTTCCAGTTTGTATTGAGGTTTTTGATAAATTCCCATTTCAGGGCCAAACTCCAGCGATTTGTACGGCTTGAAGTGTTGTTCACTTCATTTTCAGGTGAAGTATAAAATTTTCTGTTCAGATCTTCAGAAACACTAAAGTTAAGATTTTCGGGAACTACACTAAAACCGAAAATATCGTATTCGAAAAACGAATAATTAAGACTTGAAGAGTGGGATAATTCCTCCTTATAATAGGGATCTGAAGACATTGAGGAGTCGTTCCGGTTATAATTAAAATTATAGTTCAGCGAAGGCCATTTGTTTTTAGATATATTTGTTGTAACTCTATATCTTTTATATTCCCTTTTCCCAAGTCTATCAATATCAACACCTGTACCAATAAATTTATTATTTTCTGTTTTAGAATCTGAATAGGAAAATGAAGTATTCATATTTATATTTTGTTTTTGAAACAAGAGCTTCCCGAGGTTCAAACTCGATCTAAAGGTTTGTCTTAGCTTATCTTCATAGGATGGATCTTTATCAATCATAGCATACTTTCCATCCTGGCTTTCTATATCATAATTTAGTGATAAATAATTGCTGTAATTCATATCCAGTGCAAAATATTTTGCACTTCCTTCCTGGATTTTTGGATCCACTAGTTTAATATCATTTACATATAATTTTCCGCTATAAGGCTGTTCGGAACCGCTATTTTTTATACCAAAATACATATATTTAATATTTTTTATGTTTACATCATCTCCAACTTTTGTAACATTCTCATTTAAATCTATCTCCTCCAAATTTCCTAAATTTATATAATTCCATTGATTTGGAGTACTTTCATTAACTGTTTTTGTTATTTCATAGTAATTCTCTTCATTGGTGGCAAACCTTACAAAGAATTCAAACTCTCCCTGAATATCAGAGGTGGGAAAATATGCAACCTTTACATTTTTATACTCAGTAAAATCTCTTCTGGTCCCATAATCCTTTTCGCAATATCCATAGTTTTCTCCATCTATAAAATCCTGCATATCAAAATCAAGTACCAGCGAAACATCTTCCCGCCGGGTATCCGTTCCCTCTATCTTATCACTATGAAGGGGTTCATATTCAGGATCCGTGTAATTACTAACTGTGCTAACTTCAAACTTATTTGTTTCCGGTTCAACTTTTTTAATTTCCCACATTGTTCCGACTACGCTTATCTTTGCAATTTGAAGTTCTCCTCCGGAAAAGCCCTCTCCCCAAAATCTCAAATGTTTTACAAGATTCAATGCGTCTATATCACCTGCAGAATAATCCTCCAGATTAATTGTTGCCTTATGCCAGTTTCCATCTCCTGTTAAATTCAAATCATAACTTACAATATCATTCCTGGTTCTTAAAACCCCATTTGCATCAAGGTCTTCTTCATCAAGCCTATTGTTATTCGCACCAATTTTATAAACATTTCCATTTATATTGAAATCAAACCCCACATCTTCTCCATTTTCCAAAATGGTGTTATCGTTTTTATCCTCTGTATCCAGAATTCCATCTCCATCGCTGTCTTCACTTATTATTCCTAAATCAAAATGAAGGGTTGGTGCCCCCTGCTGAAGTTTATACCATACAACAATTTTTTTATAATTTGTTAAGTCACTTCCCCTGTTTGATAATTTTTGAACATATGAAAAAAACTCATCACTGTTATCGGGCAGCTGCTCAATATGCATAATACGCTTCTCTTCATCGCTGTAAATCTCCGGATCAATATCTTTCAAATCAATTCTATTAAGATCAAAAAATGAATATGGATCAAGCCTACCCACATAGCGGCTGGAGTCTGTAAATCCTTCCGGAGAGGATGCTATATTCCAGGATTCCTGAAGCAATCCTATCTCTTTTTCCATTCGACTATTTTCCATATTATCTACAAAAACCTCACCATACGTGTTGGGGTTGATTTTGCTTTTTGCAATCTCCCCCTCTACTTTTGCTTTAAAATCTCCTTTTTCATACTGGTAATCAAGATTGGTCCCATAAACTGAATGACTCTTGGTTTCATCTCCAAACTGAGGTGCTCTATCAAGTTCATCCTCGGGCATCCAATCCCTTATATATGTCGCTCCCACTTTAAAGTTATCACTTTTTTCAAATTCAATCCTGTTTCCAAACAGTGTTTTAGCCTTTCCTGCAAAAAGAGGACGATATTCGTAATTAATATTTATGCTGGAATTTGGCCCAATTAAATCCTGGTTGAGAAAATGAATCCTTCCGGTCATATAATCAATAGAATAATCTTTTCCTCTAACCATTTTTTCTCCATCTACCATTACCGTTTCGCTATCCGGAATGATATCAACCTGATTTAAACTAAAAGTCTGGGTGGGAGAAAAATATCTTACATAAATATTATACCTTGAATCAGGATCTGTAAAATCCTCGTAGATATCAATGTTATCCAATTTGTTTATTATTTGCTCTTTAAAAGCTATATCTCCTATTTGATTTCTAATTTCCATCAAATAATCAGGAAGTTCTTCTATTTTGATATTCCCGCTTTCATCCAGGTATTTGGAAAAATCAAAGGGTCTATCATTTGGTACCCATTCACCATTCTTCTGGACTTCGAAATTTAGATATCCTTCATCATAATCAATAAATCTGTTGTCTATTGTTCCATCATTATCCATATCAATACCAAAAAGATGTAAATAATAATAGTCATTTCCATCAACTAAAACCTTATCATTATCGGCCGTATCATATATATTTACCACTGTTTCCTGGGGGGCAATTCCTTCCTGACCCAGATAGTATTTATTTTTCATTCGTGCTTCCGAAAACTGTTTTTCTTCACTGTAAATTAGCTGTTCTTCGTTAAAATTATCAAAGTTATGAGTGTTCCCCTGGGCATCCTTATAACTGATCAAAAGATAACCACTGGAATACTCATTTTTGAATTCTATAAGTGATGATTCTTCATCCCGAATTTTATAATCATCGGGATATAATAGCTGTGAAACATGGAAAGTTCTGGTTTCTCCATCTATTGTTACTTCATATTCCTCTATACTGCTTTTGTCATCATTATATTTCTGATTATCATCATAATAGATTTTAAGCTCCTGCAGCGGGAACTGCGCCTCGGGCAAAACTTTTTTTAAATTATAAAATTTTCTTGAATAATTCTCATTTTCAATCATATTGGTTGTCATCTTTGAGGAGCCAGTGAAACTGCTGCTTTTGGCTTCCCCTTCTTTTTTACTTATGATCCCTGAATATGATACCGGTCCTACCTGAACATTTGCCCTTGCTCCAAAAAGTGTCTTATGAAAACTAATAAATCTTGTTTGGGGAAGAGATAGAGATATTTCTCCAAGTGTAACTTCTCTAAGTATTTCATCTTCAGTACCAAGATATTGAAGTTTTATATTTTTTTTCGTGTCCCAGTCCTGGGTATTATCATATTCAACATCTATAAATATTCTATCTTTTATCTGTCCCTCCACCTGAAGCTGCATCTGCTGATCAATTAAAAAATCTGTTTGAGACTGAGGCAGTGTGCTTGCAGTTTGAATATCCTCCTCATCAACTTCCGTATATAATTTATTTCTAATTTTTAAATCAACGGTTTTTCTGCCAGAAATTTTTATTTTAGAATCTTCTCCCAGCTGAATATCCGGAATAAAACCACTTCCCGACTGGGTAGTTCTATCAGAGAATCTGCTTCTATTTATTCTATACCACAAATCTTTTTCAAATTCCAGATTTTCCTCAATTGGAGGAAGGTCTATACCATAATAAAATTCAGGAATTTTTTTCAATTCCTCCATTTCTTTTTTTAGAAAAAAATCTGTTTTAAAATCCCCAAAAATTTTACCCATCAAAACTAAACAAAGTATCATCAATAAGAATTTCTTTTTATGCATAAATTATTAACCTACTCCTCTTCATAACACATTGACTTAGCTGTCTCTATAATATGGTCATTTATATTTTCTCCTGCAATCATTCTGGCTATCTCCTCTACATGCTGGTTATTACTAAGAGTTTTGACCCTTGATACGGTCCGGTTTGAAACCTTCTGTTTCTCAACCCTGAAATGTTTATTTGAAACCGCAGCTATTTGCGGCTGATGGGTAATTACAATTAATTGAAACCTGTTAGAGAGTGTCTTTAATTTTTTGGCCATTTTCTTTGAAATTTCTCCCCCTATACCGCTGTCAATTTCATCAAAAATTAGTAAATCAACATCGAATTTATCACTTATCACAGATTTGATTGAAAAAAGTATTCTGGATAATTCTCCCCCGGATACGATAGAAGTTAATGGGTAGAATCCCTCCCCTGTATTTGTTTCTATAAAAAATCTTACTCTGTACTTTCCATCACTATTATAGAATCTTTCCTCTATATTTAATCCTTCTTTAAGGTCTTCAAAATTAACCCTAAAGGATGAGTTTCTCATGCCCAAAAATGAAAGTTCCTTTTTAATGCTTTTTGAAAACTCATCAGCAGCGTCAGCTCTCTTTTCATGCAGTTTTTCTGCCAGCTTAACAACTTTTTCCTTTAGGTTTTCAATTTTTTCATGCATATTTTCAAAATCAAAGGTCATTTCTTCAATCTCTTCAATTTCATTTTCAATCTCTTTTTTATATTCAAGTACATCCTCGATGCTATCCCCGTATTTGTTTTTTAGTTTCTCAATTTCATCCAGTCGGTCGTTTGCTTTATTTAATCTTTCCTCATCAAGTTCCATATCATCAATGTAAAATTTTAGATCTTCAGAGGCAGAAATAAATTTCTGTAATCCGGCTTCAATTTCATCTGAATATTCTGTTAGCTGCTTATTTACCCCTTTAATATTTTTAAGATTCTCATAAATTTTATCCAGTATTTCTGAAAACATTTCATCCTCATCAGCTATATTATAAATAAAATTCCCGGACTGCATAATATCTTTAGCATTTTCAAGCATATTCAGCTCTTCTCTTAAATTTTCATCCTCTCCTACTTCCGGATCAACACCTTCAATTTCCTTATATTCATATTTTAAGTTATCCAGCCTTCTCATTAATTTCTTTTTATTGTCCCTGTATTCTGTATATTTTTCTATCATGTGTTTTAATCTTCTATAATTTTTTTGATATTTGTCTTTTAAATCCTGATAATCACCATAGTGATCAATATAGTAAATGTGATTTTCCGTATTCATAAGATACTGATTTTCATTCTGATTATTCAAATCCACCAGGTTTTCCATAATTTCCCTAACAAGGGTTAGGGTTACCCGATTGCCGTTTAAATAAACCTTATTGTTTTTATTTCTTCTAATTATCCTTTTTAACTCTATTTCTCTATTATTTGTATCTATGGAGTTTTCTTTCAATATGCTCAACACTTTATTGGGGACTTTGAAAATTGCTTCAATTTTTGCCTTTTTTGTTCCTTTTCTAATAATTTCTCTATCAGCCCTGTCACCTATTAAAAGTGAAAATGCATTAACAATTATTGTTTTTCCTGCACCTGTTTCTCCGGTAATAACATTAAACTTGCCGTCAAATTCTATCTCTACTTTATCGGCAATTGCAAAATTTTCAATATTAAGATATTTTAACACTCTGGATCTCCCCTTTTCCCCCAGTGCAGCTTCTGGGGAAGCAATTCATAAAAATTCCAGCCCCTCGGTCTTATTATCGAGATATTTTTATCCGAAAGAGATATTTCTATCTCAGAATTAATTCTTTCAATCAAATTACCATCTGCAATTAAACTTACCTCTTTCAGCGGCTTTATTAAAACAGAATCATTTTCATGTAGAACAAGCGGTCTAATATTTAGTGAATGAGCTGCTATATTATTTAATATAAAGGCTTTAATCGAGGGGTGCAGGATTGGACCGTTAATGGATAAATTGTATGCAGTGGAACCTATGGGGGTTGAAACAATGACACCATCTCCGGTGTGTCTATAAATCTTTGAATTGTTTACATATATATCAAGATTAATAATTTCCTGAATCTCTCCACCTTTTAGAACGATATCATTTATCGCTGATTTAATTTTTTTATTTTTATAAGAATATTTTAAGTAAAATATTTTTTCTTCCTCGTAATCCCCATCTATAAAAATTTTTTTTAACACAGTCTCACAATCAGTATTTACTGCTGAAGTTAAGAAACCAAGATGTCCCAGATTTATACCAAAATATTTGTATCCATTCATGTATTTAGTTATTGAATAAAGAAGTGTTCCATCTCCCCCCATGGATATTATCACATCGGCTTTGTCAGGATCCTTAACCACATTTAAATTATCATCAATCCATTTTCTAATCCTATTGATGCTCTTTCTGTGTTTATTTCTTTTTTTTGGATTAATTGATAAAAATACTTTCATCAAGAAAATACTTCCTTCTTTATTTTTTTAATTTCCAAAGCAGCAGGGTTATCATTTAAACAGTAAAAAAAATATTCCTGATTCCCGCTGCAGCCCTTTAAGTCAGATTTTTTTATTTTTTTTATATTAAACCCAATTTCATACAAGAAATCAACAAATTTTTTTAAATATTTCACATGTACATTTAAATCTTTTATAACACCGTGCTTGTTTTTAAGCTTTTTTGGTGTTTCAAACTGAGGTTTATACAAGAATATAAATTTATCTGCTCGATTTTTAATATCGGGAATGATTTTTTCAAGTGGTATAAAGGATAAATCCGCAGTAATTAAATCAAAATATAAGCTATCATTTTCCTTTAAATAATCCCTTATATCGGTACTTTCAAAAGATAAAACCTTTTCATTTGCTAAAAGTTTAGGATGAAGCTGATTTGTTCCCACATCAACTGCATAAATTTTTGCCGCGTTTTTTTCCAGCATTACCTCGACAAAACCCCCGGTTGAACTACCAATATCAAGAACGGTATTTCCTTCAAGAATAATATTTGTGGAATCCAGAAAATTTTTTAATTTCAGCCCCGCTCTGCTAACATATTTACATTTTATACCCGAAATTTCTATTTGATTTTCTTCAGAAATTGGAAAAGATTTCTTTTTGCAGACTTTTGAATCTATTTTAATATTCCCTGCCTTTATCTCACGCTGGGCTCTATTTCTGCTTTCAAAATATCCTTTTTTAACAAGAAATTTATCTAATCGTTCATCCATGTTTTTACCCTCTTATAAATAGATTCTGAATCGAGCCCAAGAATTTTAAATAATTTTTGCTGCTGTCCATGCTCTACAAATTCATCGGGGATGCCTATGTTCAGGATCTTTTTACTAATCCCATTTTCTGCTAAAATAGAATTAATCCCCTCGCCGACTCCTCCTGGCATGTTCCCGTATTCCAGTGTCACTATAAACCTGCTCGATCTCGCCAGCTTTATAATTTTTTCTCTATCAAGAGGTTTTATAAATCTTAAATTAAACACTCCAGCACTAATACCGTCCTCCTCCAGCATCTCTGATACACTATAGGCCTCCTTTACCATTCTTCCAAGTGCGAAGAAGACAACATCTTCTCCCTCTTTTAATATCTCCCCTTCACCCATTTTTATTTTTTTATAATTTTTGTCTTCACCAAAAGGTTTTACTGCCTCTCCCCTGGGATACCTGATAGTAATCGGCCCGTCACTGTATTTGTGCATAAAATTTATCATCGCCCTCATTTCCCTGCTATCTTTCGGGGCAAGTGAAACAATATTGGGAATCAGCCTTAGATAAGATATATCAAAACATCCATGATGTGTTGGACCATCTCTTCCAACTACTCCCGCCCTATCCAGGAAAAATTTTACGGGATTATTCTGTAAAGCAACATCATGAATCATCTGGTCAAAAGCACGCTGCAGAAATGTTGAATATATAGCTACAAAAGGTTTGTATCCTTCCTTTGCCAGCGCATTCGCCGTAATTACGGCACTTTGTTCTGCGATTCCAGCATCGATGTATCTTTCAGGTATATTTTCTCTTATTACCTTCAGTCCGGTACCATTGGGCATGGCTGCGGTTATTGCAACAACCTCTTTATCTTTTTTAGCAATTTTATACACCTCGGAGGAAAAAACATCGGTATATTTAGTAATTTTTTTATTTTTGTTTTCGCTTTTATCTTTTTTGGGTGAAATTCCGTGGAAATTTTCCGGATCTTTTTCTGCTTTTTCGAAACCCTTTCCCTTTTGAGTATAAATATGCAGAAGTTTTGGTCCATCAATATTTTTTATCTTATTTATTATATCTATCATTTCATTTATATCGTGTCCATCCACCGGACCAAAATATTCAAATCCCAAATCTTCAAAAAATGCTCCCTTTATAACAATATTTTTTAGGGATTCTTCTATTCTCTCCACAAAATCGATAAGGTTATCCCCCATTTTCAAATTCTTCATAATCTTTTGCACTTCTTTTTTTGTTTTAAGATAGATTTTATTGGTTATCATTTTATTGAAATATTTTGAAAAACCTCCTACATTGGGAGCAATCGACATTTCATTGTCATTTAATATGATTAAAACATCCTCTTTTAGACTTCCAATTAAATTCAGTCCTTCAAATGCAACTCCGCCGGTTAGCGCTCCATCGCCAATAATAGAAATAATTTTGTTTTTTTTATTTGAAAGTTTTCTGCTAATAGCAAAGCCCGCTGCTGCTGAAATAGATGTTGAGGTATGCCCCGCTTCATATACATCAAATTTTGATTCTTTACTTTTTAAAAATCCGGATATCCCCCCGTATTCTCTTAGAGTTTCGAATTCTTTAGCTCTATTAGTAATAATCTTATGAGCATAGGCCTGATGCCCCACATCCCAAATTATTTTATCCTCGGGTGTGTTATATAAATAATGCAAAACAATTGTTAAATCAACAACCCCCAGCGAAGGAGCTATATGACCGCCGTTTTTCTGTGTTACATTTATAATATGATCTCTAATTTCACCTGCAAGTTTTTCTAACCTGTTCTCTTCTAATTTTCTTAAATCCTCCACAGAGAAATTTTTATCTAATATGCTATATTTTTTCATGTTAATCTCCCCTTTAATTTTTGGATATATTTTAAAACTTCCTCTGTTCTAGGTTTATATTTATTTAAAATAGTTTCTATTCTCTTATATTCATTATTTATCTGTTTTAAAAATTTTTTGCTTGATATTTTAATATGGTCATCTTTATTTATATCCTTACCCAGATTTTTTCTGGTACCATACTTATCTAAATAATCATCATGGAGCTGGTAGGAATATCCAATATGAAGAGCTACCTTCTCCATATCCTTTAGTATATTTTCATCAGCTTCAGCCAGAACCAGCGAGCCTATTATCGCATATTCAAAAAGCGGTGTTGTTTTTAAATTATGAATTTTTCTTATCACATCCATATCGCCATTCTTATAGAAAAGATCCATGAATTGACCCATGATTAATCCATTTTCTCCTAGTTTTTGGGACAGAAGGCTAATCAGCTTTTTGGAGTGGGATATTAAATTAAAAGCTTCAGTAGTTAAATAAAATGCTGCTAAAATTGTCCTAGCAGGACCGAATTTCCTGTGATGTGCCTTTTTACCCCTTCTAAATTTAGCATCATCCATAGATGGTAAATCATCCAGTATTAAGGAAGCCGAATGTATTAACTCAATTGAAACCAAAAAATCATGCAGTTTAGCATCCGATTCCTTCGCTGAAAAACTTTTATAAATCAGATTCGCAAGTGTTGATCTTACATATTTAGCATCTGATAAAACAATATATCTAATAGATTCTTCAAAATCTTCTTTCTCAAAAGCCTTATTATTCAACCAATTCTTTAAAAGCTGTTTAATATGTATAATTATTCCCTCCCTTTGTTAGATTTTATATTAGTTTGCTCAATTTGCAAGAAAAAACTACCCCTAAAGTTTCGTTAATTGTTATCCATTAGTAGTTAATTGAAAAATCTCTTTCAACATTTTTGTTATTCATTATTCGATGTCCGGTATTCGATACAAATTAAATAATATCCCTTCGAAGAAATAATTAAATGCACAGCCAAAGCAGCAGTTGAGATTGCCGCATTCGCTTCGCTCACTCGCAAGGACCTATTAAAAATAACAGAGTTATTTTTAAAATTTCAGTCAAGTCCGGCCCATAAGTTAGAGCAAAATTGAAAATTGAAAGTTATTAACTCTAATCCCTCTGAAGAAAAAATTATTTTATATGTTACCTGATAATATTTTTCGTTACTCAAAAATCCCAGCAGGGATTTTTAACACACACCCGCACAGACACAATTTAACAAAAATTCCTTTTAACATCAATAAGACTAATATATAATTATCTGTAGAAGAAAATATACCTATACCAATAACTTATAATACTTAATTCCACACTGCTTAGAACCCGCCTGGAGATAATTTTAAAGAGGTGATCCTTGATGAAAATTTTTCTAACGATACTTGCAATAATGCTGCCTATTTTCTACGGGTATTTCTTCAAAAAAATCAATGTCTTCTCTCAATCCGAAATTGATACCTTAAGAAAATTTGTTGTGAGAGTAACCGTTCCTTTTATTATTGTTAGAAACCTTTATTCGGCAAATATGGAAACATTAAACCAAATATTTCCTTCTATAACTTCCTTTATAACAGTAACAATTATTTTTTCTTTTACCGGACTCTTTTTATCCAAATATTTTACCAAAACGGATAAAGAAAGAAATTCTTATATTTTTTCAGTTTTTGTAGGTAATTACGGTTTTTTAGGCTGGGGAGTTATGGCCTATTTCTATGGAGATGCAGGATTTACCAGAGCAGTTTTCTTCTCACTTCTTTTCTGGCCCGTGTTTTTATCCTCCGGCTTTCTTCTTGCCTATTTAAGAAATAAAGGGGAATCAAAATACAACAAAAGCAGCAGTTTCAAGAAACTTCTTTTAAAAAATGCATCTGTTCCCATAACTGCAGCACTATTTGCTATTTCATTAAACCTGGGAGAAATAGAAATCCCCAAGCTTTTGTGGAACTTTATTGACAAATTCGCTTCAATAACAATCCCCATGATTCTTTTTACAATTGGTTTAAACTTCAAATTTAGAATGAAAATGAACAAATTTAAAATTATTCTTGCAGGAACTTTTCATAGATTAATTTTCGGATTTGCAATAGGGATAGCAACTCTTTTTCTTGTCAAAAGCTTTTTTTCTATAGACCCGATCAACCAGAAGGTTATTTTAATAGAAGCCGCAATGCCAACAGCTGCTATGACACCTTTCTTTGCGGAATATGTAAATATGGATAAAAAGCTTCAATCAGGAATAATAACCTTTTCTACAATATTTTCCCTGATTACGATCCCCTTATGGTACTATTTAGTTGAAAATATAATAGTTTAATTAAAGAGACTCTTGGAACCATAATCTTCTTCCAGCATCACACAGTTTTTACCCCTTTTTCCCCTTATACATTGCTTTATCAGCTTTAATTACACATTCATAAAATGGGATTTTTTTATTGTATTCACTTATTCCCATTGTTATTGAAATTTCAATTTTATTATTTTTGTATTTATAAACTCTCTCATTAATTACTCTGTTTAATTTTTTTGCCAGATTAAAGGCACCCTCTATTTCTGTGTCCGGAAGCAAAAAGAGGAATTCCTCGCCTCCCCACCGTGCAACCACATCCTGTTTTCTAATGTTTTTCTTCAGCAGGGCTGCAATTTGTTTTAAAATATAATCTCCACAGTCATGACCGTATGTATCATTAACCTCTTTAAAATCATCTATATCCATTATTATGATTGAAAATGAATTCTGATATCTTTCAAATATGTCCCATTTATACAAGTAGAAAAGTCAATTATAGACACTCAAACAATAATCATTTGTTTTTTCTAAGTATATAATAATATCCACGGGAAAATTTTTAACTGGTTTTTATTTATCGGTAGATTCTCAAAAACAAATATCCGATAACTTAATAACAATAAACTTATTTTTAGCTTAATTGGGAAATAACAATCTCATAATAATTTCTTAACATTTACTTTTTATCATTAATCCAGGTAAGAATTAATAAAAAAGGAGGACTTATGAAAAAAGTATTATTAGTATTGTTGGTTATGGCTTTATTTTTAGGTATTACATTTGCTACCGATTTTAATTTTAAAGGAAGTTTCAGGACAAGAACCATTGATTATAAAAATCCTGTAGAGGGTTTTAATGAATTCGGTTATGATACTGTTAGTGTAATTGATTCGAGATTTCGTTTATACACAAATGCTGTATTTTCTGAAAATATAAAAGCAGTTCTTGGGTTTGAAATTGGAGATTTTAAATGGGGAGACGAAGGACATAATCACGATTTTAAAAATGTGGAAACAAAAAGAGCTATGTTTGTATTCATTCCTGATTTTTTAAGAAATATCACATTTACAGTAGGACTACAGGGCTATACAGATCAGTTTCAGGCATCAGTATTTGATGAGGATATTGCAGGATTGTTAATTGAGCCAAAATTAGAAAGTTTTAACATAAAAGCAGGTCTTTTTAATTATACTGATGATGATGTAATGGATGAAAACTCGCATACTTTCGCCTTAATTGATATTTCAAAACAGTTAAATAATTTAAATATTAAAAGTTCATTATATTATGATGATATAAGAAATGAACGGGTAACAATGTATTTAGGGGGCGGTGCTGACTATACACTGGATCAAATAGTTATAGGAGGACATTTGCTATACATGACTAGATCCTATGAAACTGATGGCGTAGAAGATATTACAGGTTATTTTGCATATACATACGGAGAATATTCGATGGATAAATTCGGTTTGAGAGTTAATTTTGGATACACTCCTTCGGATGACAATACTTACTTTGAAGGTGTTGAGCCCTATGCAGAAAGTTACGGTCTGGAATATGCTTATCAGGGTCCTGTCAATGATTCAAATGGTTTAATTGAAGATTATGGAACCATGGGGCAAATGGTTTTAAGTGCAAAAGCAGAATATGACTTTCTCTATGCCACTTTTGGTATAATAAATACAACTAATTCCGGCATAGATGACAAAAGATTTGGAAACGAATTTGATTTAGGGATAAAAAAAGAAATAACTGAAGGATTAACTTTTAAAGCAGTATATGCCTACTTTATGCCGGGAAATTTTTCGGGACCCGATACTGATAATGCCCATGAATTTTCCACACAGCTGAAATACAAATTCTAATCATTAAATTATTTTTTTCTGTAACATAGGTAGATTATTTATCTATCTACCTATGTTTTTTGCATATTTTATCCCATTTCTTTTAATTTAATATTTATTGGTTTAATATTTTTTTTTCTTGATTTCTTTCTTATCCTATTTATAATAGATTTTAAGAAAAAGGAGGTATGTATGAGAAAATTATTTGTACTTGGGTTGGTAGTAATAATGCTTGCAACATTTACTTTTGGTGTTGATTTTAATTTTAGTGGTGAATATCGTGCCAGAATGAGTCATTATGACACTTTTGGCAATTTCACTGAAACAGGAATGGATAATATCGGACTTATAGATACCCGTATGCGGTTATTCTCCGAAGCTAAATTCAGTGATAACCTAAAAGCCGTTCTCGGTTTTGAAGTTGGAGATTTCGTATGGGGTGACAACACAGAAGGTTATGCTAATCATGATTTTAAGAATGTTGAAACTAAACAAGCTTACTTAGAATTTAAACCTGATTTCATGGAAAAACTTAAATTCAGAGCAGGACTTCAATACTGGGCGGATCAATTCGGTTCATCCCTTTATGATGAAGAACTTGCTGGATTAATGATTATTCCTGAAATGAAAGGTTTTAATGCACAAGGTGGTTTGTTCATTCTTGAAGATGAAGAAGTTGATGGTGTTGATGACGCTAACACATTGGGTATTCTTGATCTTTCAAAATCAATGGATAACTTAGATGTAAAAGGTTCCTTCTACTATCATGATGTTAGAAATAAATATTCAATGATGTATTTTGGTGCTGGGGCAGATTATACAATGAATAATATGGGATTTGGTGGACACTTCCTATATAATACTGGATCAGACGACGATGCATATGGAGAAAAAAAATATAATGGTTTCTTCGGTTATGGTTATGGAGAATACACAATGGATGATTTTAATTTAAAAGTTCATTTTGGTTATACTCCTGACAAAGTTGATGGAAATGACTACACAACATTTGTTGGAATAGCTCCTGATTCATGGATTTACGGTCTTGAATATTTCTTTGCTGGATCAACATATGATAGCAATGCTGGTTCCTGGGGATATTCTGGCGTAAATACATGGGGAGACGGAGACATCCCAGTTAATGCAACATACAATGGTGGACATATGACTATTGCAGCAAATCTTTCATACAAATTTGCATTTGTTAATTTTGGTATGATGCAGGCAACAAATTCTGACTTAGAAGAAAAAGCAATAGGAAATGAACTTGATATCGGTATTGAAACAGAGCTTACTGAAGGACTATCATTTAGAGCAGTTTATGCAATATTCATGCCAGGAAAAGTTTTTGGTGAAGACCTGGAAAATGCTACAGAATTAACAACAAAATTACAGTATAACTTTTAATAGTTAACTAATTAAATAATAAACACTTAAAAAGAGGAGTTTTTCATAGAAACTCCTCTTTTTTTTTATCAATTCTATTTTCAATTATTTCTTATTACTTTGATTATTAATTATCAAGATATTTTTCAATTAATTACTATCATTATTTTTTGACTGTAGCAGATATGCTATATTGATTTTTTACCTAATTTTATAACAAAATGAAATTTAAGGTTGGGCTTCAGGGATACAGAGATATGTATCATAGAGCTATCTTTGATGAAGACGCACCGGGAATAACAGCTTCTACAAAAATAGACAAATTTAATCTTAATACCGGTTTATTTGTGTTAAATGACGATGAAGTAAATGAAAATGCTTCCCAAACGTTTGGGACAATTGATATCAAAAGAAAATCAGAAAATAATACAGTAAAAGGTAGTCTCATGTATTATACTATTCAGGATGAATTATCAATATTTTATCTGGGAGCTGGCACTGATATAACCTTAAATAATAATATATTTGGTGGCCATTTTATTTACAATATGGGCGAAGACAAACTAACAGATCAGGATATTAATGGTTTTTTTGGATATGCTTATGCAGGAAGAAAAATTATGGATAATTTAAAACTTAAATTAAAATTTGGATATACCCCCAGCAAGTATGATGCTGATTCTAAAACCATGTTCTATTCTATAAAACCGAATGCTGTTGGATACGGCCTTGAATATTTCTATAGAGGTTCAGTATATGATTATAATGCATTAACAAGAAATTATCAGGGTATACTTGGAGAAGGAAATATGGTAGGAGTTTTAAATGCTTCCTATAAATTCCTATATGCAAACTTAGGTATGATTTATGCAACAAATGAAGATATTGATGATAAGCACATAGGTAATGAAATAGATCTGGGAATTACTACAGAAGTAGCTGAAAAAATTAAATTTAAAGCAGTATATGCTATGTTTATGCCATGTAAAGATTCCTGGTCAGAAAATGAAACAGCAAGTGAACTTTCAATGCAGCTTAATTACAAATTCTAATTATATTTATTAAAACAATAAAAGGGATGCCATTCTCTAATGACATCCCTTTTAAAATTTAAATTCTCAAAAACTTTTCTTTCAAATATATTTTTTCAATTTATTAGCCAGAAAGCTTGCCAGAATTACTTTTAAAATATCCCCCGGAAGAAAAGGAACAGCTCCCACTAACAGAGCTTTTTTGATACCGATATTAGAGATGAAAGATAACCAAAGCACACCGGCTGTATAAATAATGATCACCCCTCCAATGATATTGGCAGTTAAAAATCTTTTAAAATTTTTTTTATTTTTTGTTAATAAAGAAATAGCTATTACCGCTAAAAAAAACCCTATTAAGTAACCTCCAGTTGGACCCAGTATGGTCCCAACTCCGGACTGCCCTTTTGAAAAAACCGGCAGCCCCACTGCTCCCATTAAAAGAAATATGAGAACAGATGTGCCAGCATGAACTGAGGATAACAAGCTTCCCGCAAGCATTACAATAATTGTTTGGGCAGTTATTGGTACTGGAGAAAAGGGAATAGGAATAATAATATAGGCGGATATAGCTATCAATGCTGAAAATAATGCTGTCAGAATTAAATTTTTTATTTCATATTTCATAAATATCTATTTTTAGTCGTTTTCCAAATTGCCTATTTCTTTATAGATTTCAAGAATTTTATCTTCATATTCTGATGGAGCTTCTATATGGCCCCAGCCTTTTTGCAGCTGGAATAAGCCATCATATGCATAATCATGATATGAAATAATATTAAATGGAATATCTTCATCGTTTAAAGCCGCTTCCATTCTATTTGCTTCCATCATATCGTTTAACACCAGTATTTTAACATAATTTTCCATACCTATTCTTTCTTTTTGCCTACTGTACCCATATAGATAACAAATAATTTTTCCCCATCAAGGCCGATAAGCCCGTTAACTTTATCATCATCATAGGCTCCTATGGCACATGTGCCACAGCCGATGCTTTCTGCAGAAAGATAGAGATTCTGACATACATGTCCTGCATCCATAAATAGGTACCTGTAACCTCTCTGCTGGTATCGCCATGTCATTCTATAGGGATGTGCCGCCCATATAAATGTTACAGCACTTTGTGTTATCATTTTTTGTCCAAAACATGCTTTCTCCATATCCTGTGCAAAATTTTTATCACCATTAAGAAAAACCAGTTTGTTATCAAATGGAAGATACCTGTAAAGACCATTTTTTAGCTTTTTTACATTATTTATCAAAAGATATGTTTCAAAGGAATGTCTTGCTCCAGCAGATGGTACGGTCCTAAAAGACCATTTTTTGCCCTCATCTTTAATTCCCTGGGTATTCCATAAAAGATACGATAGCTCCCTCAATGATATTTTTTCATCACTGTACTCTCTTACACTTTTTCTTTGATTTACAATTTTAGTAAAGCTAGACTCTTTTATTATATCATCATTAAATTCAGGAAGTTCAATCATTTCCAGATTTTTATCATAATCAAGCTGTAGTTCCGGCATCTTTTCACCTTTTTCCTGATCGGATTTTTCTTCTAAATTTTCATACTTGGTTTCTTTAATAAACTTTTTTCCTATCTTTCCCATAAATATCACCTCAATTTAAGATTAGTATAAAATTTTGATAAATCAAGGTTTTAAAAAATCACTTCGTGATTTTTAGTGAATAGTCAATGGTAAATAGTGATTAGTTTATAAGTTATTTCTTAGAAGATAAAAAAATCACTTCGTGATTTTTGTCCTAAGTCGCCTGTCTTAAGCTTGAAAGTAATTCCTCCGAAGAAAAGACTTAAATGTAATACTAAAGCAGTAGGTGAGATTACTTCGTCAGATTTTTTTGAAAAATCTTCCCCGTAATGAACCTAAAATACCACAAATACATATTAAAAAAATATTTCCCGATTAGTACTAAAAGATAGAATAATCATTAGTAAAAAACCTTGAATTTAACAAACATTAGATAAGATAAAAAATTTATATAGCCAAAGTATAATATTTTCTTATACTTCTTGCAAAAATCGTAGATTTAAAGATTTTCAATTTTCTATTTTAATTGACTTTATTAATCCTAAAATGAGTCTTCTAACTTCGCCAAGTTTATTCATTTTTATCTCATTAATATATCCAAATTCTTTGGATAACAGCAGTTGGGTTTCTACTTCTGCTACTGAACCTAAAGATACATGTAAAAACTGCAAAAATTCTTTTTCAGAACTCCTTGCAGCTTTTTCAGCTATATTTGAAGGTATTGATACTACAGCCCTTCTTAACTGGCTTATCATTCTATACTGTTTTACTTTAGGAAATTTTTTAGTAATTTTATAAACATATTTTGATAATTTCATTGCCTTTTTCCACGCCAGCAAATCTTTATGATTTTTAATACCTACTCCTTTATCATAATAATATTTTTTCATCTATG
>VSIX01000068.1 GCA_008086245.1 Candidatus Mcinerneyibacterium aminivorans | reverse complement strand
TAATGTAATTCCTTCGAAGAAAAAATTAAAAGTACATCCAAAGCAGTACATGAGATTACTTCGTCAGATTTTTTTAAAATCTTCCTTGTAATGACTTATGAAAAATCTCTTGCGAGATTTTTAGAACCAGATTCAGAACTAGAAAAAATTAGCAGAGCTAATTTTTTAGCATAAGTTAAAGTTTAAGTTTAAGTAAAAATTAAACATTAATCCTCTGAAGAAAAAATCGTAAATGTAAATATGGAAGATTCCTGAACTCCGCTCGTGTTACTTGCTTCATCTGAAATTTTCATTGTTTATGTTATGTTATTAGAAATATTTAAAATATTCCGGCTAAAACGAAGTAGAATGCCTGAATTTCTGGTATTACATTTAAATCTATTCCTCTTAGGAAGCTCCTTTAAGCTATTTACAATTTACTTTTTACTGTTCACTCAAAAATCGCTTTAGCGATTTTTAAACATAATTAATTTCAACAACTTTACCCTTTTTCTTAAGTTTTTCTGCTATTTTGGGTACTATTTTGTTTCTTTTTAGTATACCCCGCTGCTTAAATATTATATTTTTTTTATGTGCCGGGTTCTGCGCTTTTCCAACTATGAAATTTATCTTATCAACCATATTTAAAAAATAATTCAGCTGTGTTACTCCGCTGTCAAGTTCTACATCCTCCATATCTTCATCAATTATATGAAATACCTGATTTAAGGTAACTGCTCCTTCTGTTACTACATTTATCCCATCAATATAGTATCTTGGCGGTGCAGCTAAATTTTTTGGATTTTCCTCAATTTTTATATTTTTATTCAGCTTATCTGCTACTATTTCGGCTGTAGTTGAACCACATACAGCCTTATAACCTTCTCTGTTCCAGAAATCTTCAACAACCCTTTTATCATCCTCTTTATTATGCGGAGGGCCGGTCATTAAGTTTAAGATTTTACCTTTTCTACCGTGTATTAATAAGGCGGTTATATCATCTCTGTTTTGTCTGCCAGAAATTTCGATGCTTTTATCTATTAAATTATCACATAACTTTTCAATTGAATTTTTCTCCAGCAGATATCTATTAATAAAGCTTTTCACGCCTTCTGTCTGCCATCCTCTACGGTATCCATTACCCATGCCCGACTGGGTAACACCGTCACTGTATAAAAGAAGGCTTTCATCCTCCTCTATATAGCAGTTTATTTCATGTATAATCTCCTTTGCCAGATAAAAGCTTCTCCCATTAAGAACAGTTGCATGATCGTTTTCTGCTATATATATTGGATTCGGCATTTCATATGTTAAAATTGTTGTTTCGCCGTTATTCAGGATTCTTACTATTGTGATTACACCGTAAGGTTTGCTCTCATCCCCTCTTGAATCATGAAGTATTTCAACTATATGCTTGAATGATTCTCTTAAAGAAAAATCACTGCTTTTGTAAAGTTCGATAAACTTGGAGCAGTAAAAATTAGCAGATATATTTGCAGTTATCCCCGAACCCAGACCATCAACCAGAACTACTACTGTTTCCTCCCTGTTTTTTTCAATCCGGAAAACATCCCCGCAGGGAAGATTATTTTTCTTGGAGATACTCTTTGATAAAACATCGAAGTGAAGATAACTCATAACCAGTCCTCCAGCTCAAAACTGCTCTTATTTTCACTTTCCTTTTTTGTAATTTCAATCAATTTTTTTACAAGCTTCTCACCCTTTGCGGTACTTTCCCCCAGATAATTGGTCATTTTTTGTGCAACTTCAATCTGATGTTCCAGCAATTCATGAGCCTGATCTATTGCTTTGGATTTAATTTCTTTCAATCTATCTTTGTTTTTCTTTTCACTTGTAATATCTATAAACACACCGATAATCTGATGTTCATTTTCAAGATAGTATACCAGCTGATAGCATATTAAGTTGTAATCATCAAATTTTCGGGTTTTTTCATAAACATCCCGTTTGCTAACCAAAACCTTTTCCATGGGGTCGGGATCTATTATTGTTGAAATATGTTTCCCGAGCGATGATTTTGAACATCCAAACATTTCTTTAAATGAATTATTAATATCCAGAATCTCAAGCTTTTCATTTAAAATTACAATACCGTTAGGACTTTTTTCAATAATCTTATCGCTTCTTTTTTCTGCCAGCCTTCTCATATAAGGAATACACATTTCATCTTCGGCTAATCCCTTTATAACTGCTTTTGCCTTCTCACGGCAGGTATCATATCCGCATGCACCGCAGTTCAGCTGATTTTTTTCATCCTCTTTTCCGGTTCTTGCAAGAACCTCCCTAATTTTATCTTCTGGAATTTCTTCTGTATCAATACTGAAGGCTTTAAAATATCTGTAGTAATCTCTCTCCGGAAGATTAAAATTAAGTTGTTCTTCTCTTTTGTTCTCATTTTCAATTAATTCAAGCATTCTGGTCTTTCTGTGAAAAATACTGGATTCAAAATTTAGAGTTCCCGGACCTGAAATGCATCCCTGACTGCAAAAAAGCGGTTCAATTAAACTGTTCTTTATACTCCCCGCTTTTAAAATATCTTCAATTTCCCGTTTACCGTTAACATGTATATATTGATTTGAAAAGCAATCCGGCTGAATATCTGCTGCCTTAAACATCCCCCCGGTTAAAGGATAATACACGGCATTTTTTTGACCCGTTTCATCAAAAACGCTTTCTTCATAATTTGAAAAATCTATATTGATATTTTTTAAATATTCAATAAATTCGTCAAATGTGATAACTACATCCACACTTTTTTTCTCTTCATTTTCGGCTTCCTGCTTCTTTCCTATACATGGACCTATAAATACAACCTTGTAATTTTCTCCAAGTTTCTTTTTAAGATAAGTTCCATGCATCTGCATGGGAGATTTAACCTTAATCATGGAGTCAACAAAATGGTGATGATACTTCTCAATATAGTTAACAAACACGGGACATGCAGTTGCAAACTTCTGATTAACATCATTTTCGTTTTTTTCAATTGATTTTCTGGAAACTTCTGAAGCAGCCACTATTGTTTCTGAAATATAATCAAAGCCTATACTCCTTAATACAGAGGCAATTCTTTTGGATTTCCATTTTTTGAACAATCCCTGATAGGAAGGAGCAACCGATACTGCTACCTTGTTATCTGAATTTAAAAGTTCCAGCATTTTGTCTATATCGTTACGAACCGTTTTAGCATTTTGAGGGCATTCATTAATACATCTTCCGCATAAAATACATCTATCTTCATCTACAAATGCCTGACCATCTTTAATTTTAATGGCTTTAACCGGACAGTTTCTCAAACACCTGTAGCAATCCTCACACTTTGCCTTATCTGTAAATATTACCGGATCATTATTTTGCATATAATCCCTCCTCTTTTTAGGGAAAACCGGGAAGAAATGGTGATATTGAACAAATTGAAAGAAAGAAGGAACATTCCTTCCCGGTAAGTAGTTAAATATTTTTAATTTTCTCTTCTAAAACATTCATAGCCTTATCAAAGGTACATCCATTTATTAATTCATCTCCAATTCTAACTACCGGAGCCTGAGAACAGTTTTCAAAGCAAAATGTTGCCTGCGCATCAACAATATCTGAGTATCCTTTTTTCTGAATATACTGCATTATTCTTCTCAGAAGTTCCTGGGAACCCTTTACATAGCAGTTGGTTCCAACACATACTCCAATTTCTATTTTTTTATCCTTGCTCTGCTTTATAAGTTCAAGTCCTTCTTTTGAGATTCTCTGCTTGTTGTAATATTTAGTATGAAGAAGTTCGTGTGCTCTTTTGCTTCCAATCTCATCAAGAACATCATCATAGCATTCTGTAATATAAGGATTATCCTGGGGTTTATGCAGATGTAGTGATTTATCTATTTGATATAATGACTCTCCTCTTCTCTTTATAGTTTCTAAATCATATGAAACCGGCTGTCCTGCACCGCCGATACATCCACCGGGACACGCCATGACTTCAATGAAATCATACTTACATTTATCATTAAGAACATCTTTAGCTACCTTTTTTGCATTTGCCAGTCCATAAACTATAGCCATATTTATTTCTTTACCATCTAGATTAACAGTTACTTCTCTTATTCCTTCTTCTCCTCTTGTTTCTCTGTATTCATATGAATCGCTTTTCTTTCCGGTAACCTTTTCACTTACATATCTTAACACAGCTTCAGATACTCCTCCGGAGCTGCCAAAAATAACACCTCCACCTGTTTTAAAACCAAAGGGCATATCAAGTGATTCGGGTTCAAGACTGTTAAAATCTATTCCTGCCTGTTCAATCATTAATCCCAGTTCCTGAGTTGTAATAACATTATCTATTTCATCCTTAAGTTCTTCCCTTTTAGCTTCATATTTTTTTGCGGTACAGGGCATTATAGATATAACGCTTAAATCTTCTTCTTCAATATTGTTTTTCTCCGGCAGAATTTTTTTGGCAAGTGAACCAAACATCTGCTGGGGGGATTTACAGCTTGAAATATTATCAAGTAATTCGGGAAAATACTGTTCTGCAAATTTAACCCATCCCGGACAGCAGGAGCTAAACTGTGGCAAATTTTGATCTGTCTCCAGTCTTTCTAAAAATTCTGCCCCCTCCTCCAGAACGGTCAAATCAGCAGTAAATGAGGTATCATAAACTTTATCCACCCCAAGCATTTTCAGAGCAGATACTATCTGTCCGGTAGATACTTCACCGGGTTCTTTTCCAAAATATTCTCCAAGTGATACTCTAACTGCCGGAGCAATTTGGGCAACGACCATTTTATCCTCATCAATCTTTTCCCATACTTCATCAATCTCCTTTTTGGGCACAATTGCCCCTGTAGGACAGACTCTTGCACACTGACCGCAATTTACACAGTCAACATCAGAAATATCATGACCAAATGCAGGCAGTACCTGAACTTTTGCTCCTCTATAAGCAAAATCCAGTGCTCCTATCCCCTGGATTTCATTACACATTCGTACACAATCTCCGCAAAGTATGCATTTATTTGGATCTCTTATTAAAGCATGTGAGGATTCGTCCTTCGGTTCATCCTTTTCAGTCTGTTTAAAGCTGATTTCATCAATATCAAATCTTCTGGCCAGATCCTGTAATTTACAGCTCTGATTTTTCTGACATGTTGGACAGTTCTTATCATGATTTGCAAGTATCAATTCTATTATTGTTTTTCTAATTTCCCTTAACTGGCGGGTGTTTGTTTTTATTTTCATGCCGGGTTCGGGTTTCGTAGAACAGGAGGTGGTTAAGCCTCTCCCCTCTATTTCAACCATACACAATCTGCAGGCACCATAAATACTTAACTCCGAGTGATAGCAGAATGTTGGAATATCAATATTTGCCTTTCTTGCCAGTTCCAGAATATTTCTTTCATCTTCGATTTCTACTTTTCTATTATCAATTTCAATATATTTTTTATTTTCCATAATTACACCCCCTTGATTGCTTCAAAATTACACTTCTCAGCACAGCTTCCGCATTTAATACATTTTTCTTCATCTATTGTATGTACTTTTTTTGGTTCTCCTTCAATTGCATCTACAGGACACACTTTTGAGCATAGGGTACATCCCCGGCATTTTTCCGGATCAATTTCCGGGGTTAATAGTGCTTCGCATTCTCCCGCAATACATTTATCCTGGATTACATGAGCTTCATATTCTGCCCTGAAGTTCTTTAGTGTAGATAAAACGGGGCTTGGAGCTGTCTTTCCAAGTCCGCACAGGGAAGAATTAGTAATCACTTTGGATAATCTTTCTAATTCATCGAGAGTTTCTGCATTTCCCTTACCATCTATAATCTCATTAAGAAGGGCCAGTAACTGTTTTGTTCCTTCTCTGCATGGGACACATTTTCCACAGGATTCATTCTGCGTAAACTGCATAAAAAACTGTGCTACCTGTACAATGCAGGTATTTTTACCTATAACAACAAGTCCTCCGGATCCGACCATTGCTCCAATATCCACGAGCTTATCAAAATCCATTTCTATATCGAGTTCTTCCTCTGTTAAGCAACCTCCTGAAGGACCTCCAATCTGTACTGCTTTAAATGAATCATTATCAATTTTTCCGTCTTTATTTAAAACCCCTCCGCCTATATCATATATAATCTCTCTTATAGTAGTACCAAAAGGAACCTCTATAAGTCCCGTATTTGGCACATTGCCTGTAAGAGCAAATACCTTTGTCCCGGGTGAATTTTCTGTTCCTATCTTCTTAAATTCTGTAGAACCATCTCTAATTATCAATGGTACCGTAGCAAGTGTTTCAACATTATTTATAACTGTAGGTTTTTCCCAGAGTCCTTTATCTGCAGGATATGGAGGTTTGGGCATCGGCATACCTCTTTTTCCCTCAATAGAACTCATCAATGCTGTTTCCTCGCCGCAGACGAATGCTCCCGCTCCCTCCATTACTTCCAGGTGGTAGCTTTCATCTGTACCAAATATATTATCTCCAAGTATATTCATTTCTTCGGCATCTTTTATTGCTTTTTTTATTCTCTTTACAGCCAGTGGATATTCTGTTCTTACATATATATATCCCTTATCGGCACCAACTGCTTTTGCCGCTATCATCATCCCTTCTATAACGCTGTGGGGGTTCCCTTCCATTATGCTTCTATCCATAAATGCTCCGGGATCCCCTTCATCTCCGTTACAGATAATATATTTTTTCTTTGATTCTTTTACTCTAGTAAATTCCCATTTTTTCCCGGTTGGAAACCCTCCACCTCCACGGCCTCTTAAACCGGCACGGGAAATTTCTTCACATACTTCTTTTGGACTGTATTCAGTATAAACTTTTTTGGCACTCTCATAGCCTCCTCTGTATATATATTCTTTAATATCTGAAGGATCAATAACTCCACATTCTTTAAGAACATACCTCTTCTGCTCCCTATAAAACGGTATTTCTTCTTTTGTTTCACAAAATTTTTCTGTTTTTGGATCTGTATAAAGATATTCATTAATTATCTCATTATTTTTTATTGTTTTTTCTACAATATCTTTTACATCTTCGGGCTTTATTTTTACATAAAGAATGCCTTCCGGTTCTATTGCTACAAGAGGTCCCATCTGACAGAAACCCTGACAGCCACTTTTTGATACATGATATCCTTTTTTATTTTCATCATTTTCCTTATGCAAATCAACAACAACATCCATATTTTTATCTTCTAATATTTTTACAAACTCCTCATAAACTTCAAGCGACCCGTTAGCAACACAGCCAGTTCCAGCACAGATAATTATTCTTTTTTGTATATTTTTTTCTTTTGAAGAAAAATCATTTTTAATTTTATCAAAATCTATACACATATTACTCCTCCTCTCCATCTTTCTCTTTTTTGATTATATCCTCAATTATTTTCTCTGTTTTTTCAGGAGTTAGCTGACCGTAAACCTTATCATTAATAACCATAACAGGCGCCAATCCGCATGCTCCGAGACAGGAAACCGTTTCTAAGGTAAACAAAAGGTCATCGGTTGTCTCTTCTTCATCCCCAAGCCCTATCTTTTCTTTGATAGTGTTATAAAGATTCATTGACCCTTTTACGTGACAAGCAGTTCCGTCACATATTTTAATAACATACTTACCTCTCGGGCTTAACTTGAAATGTTCAAAAAAAGTAGCAACTCCAAATACTCTTGCTGGACTTATATCAAGAGAGGAAGCAACAAATGTCATTACTTCTTCTGGAAGATATCTGTATTCTTCCTGAATTTCTCTCAATATAGGAATTAATTTGTCCGGACGATAATCATAATCGTTTAATATTTCACAAATTTTTTCAAAGTGTAGCATTTTTAGGGACTCTTTAGCCATAAAACACCTCCATATCTAAATTATTACCTATTTTTCCTATGTTTTTTAAACAGAATTGTTAATGAAGCAGCCATGTCCTCCTGATGCAGAGCAATATCATTTGGTATTTCCAGAGCAGCCGGTGCAAAATTCCATATAGCTTCGATTCCGCTATCAATCATTCTCTCTGCAACCTTTTGAGCACTTTTTGATGGAACACAGATTATCCCCACTTTAATGTGAAGTCTTTTACAGAGATTTTCCATCCTATCAATTGGAAATATCCTTTTACCGTGAATTTCAGTTCCTGTTATTTTTTCATCCACATCAAACCCGGCTACAATCTCAAACCCGTAATTCTTAAAATTATTATACCCAAGTAAAGCTGATCCAAGATCACCGCATCCTACCAGTATTCCATCTTTCTTATCTTTCCAGCCCATAAATTCTTCAATTTTCTCTAAAGCATCTTTAATATTGAATCCTACCCTTGCTCTTCCCTTTACTCCCGTGATTGAAAGATCTTTTCTAACCTGTATCGGAGTCAAATTCATCTTCTCTGCTATTTTTGTAGAAGACACATAATCTACTTTTCTTTTCTTTAATATTTTCATGTAATGATAATAAAGAGGTAATCTTCTTAATGATGGGATTGAAACTTTTTCAATATTTTCATCAACCATAACAACCCTTTCTTTTTATATCGATAATTTTTTATCGATAATTCCTTATCTATTTAATTTATAACTTATCTTAAAACGCATGTCAAGGAATTAATGAAATTTTTCACGATTAAAAAAGATCTCTTAGTTCCCTGCTTTATTTATTATTCGATATGGTAATTGTCAAAGATAATTTTCATATCAAATAACAAAAATCAGAGGTAATTTCTTTATCCACTTGTTAAATTATATTAGAAGTACAATAATATATTATAGAAAGGAGTTGATAATATGGCTAAAAAAAATATTGAATTAATAAAAAAAGCTGGTATTGATATTAAAGTTTTATTGAAGAAATTAATTGATGCTGCTTCAGCGGAGTTTACAACATATTATTATTATACCATTCTCCGGGCTTACACCACCGGTCTGGAAGGTGAATCACTAAAGGAGATTGTGGAAGATGCAAGACTTGAAGACAGAAATCATTTTGAAGCATTAACACCCAGGATATATGAACTTGGAGGTTCTCTTCCAAAAGATATTAGAAAATTTGCAGATCGGGCATCATGTATGGATGCATATTTACCCGATGAGCCTACTGTAAAAAACATCCTTAAGGTCCTATTAGACGCTGAACGCTGTGCTGTAGGGGTTTACACAGATATTTGTAATTACACTCATGGTAAAGATCCAAGAACCTATGAATTATCTGCTGCTATTTTACATGAAGAAACAGAGCATGAAGCCTGGTTTGAAGAACTGCTTACAGGTAATCCATCAGGCCATTTTAAAAGGTCTCAACCTGGAGTTAGCCCGTATGTTTCAAAATTTATTCAGAACAAATAATTAATTTTTAGAGGGGATATACTTTAATTCCTTTTTTAAAAATATTCTAGAAATAAAAAGAAAAAATTCCTGCATGAATTTTAAATAATTACAATTTATACCCTTCAATTTACAAAAAGTACCTGCAGGAATTTATTACTCCTGCAGATACCTCTAAATTTATTTGATTCATTTAGAAAAAATTAACTTTTTGGAAGTATAATAAGCAAAAGCAGCTAATACAATTATTGTAATAATTGAATAGGAAAACACATTTGAGTAACCACCATATAAACCCTGCTTTAATTTGCTAAATACTACCAGCCCGAGGGTAATAAATGGGATAACTGATGTGTTGTATCTAAACAGATATACATAAAATAGAATAAAAGCTAATGCGACTCCCAATCCGCCGAATAAAAATCCATATAGAGATTCTATTCCGGTACTTCCAATTATCACAAATCCAATAATTACAAAATATAATATTCCCAAAATTTTCTTATCATTCCAGTTAGCTGTAAATTTTTCGGCGGTAAGAATAATAAAATACAGCAGTATTGTTCCCATAATATAACTAAAAATCGTAGAAGCTATATTCTGTATAATAGGTGAATAACTATTTAAAATATCTAACCCGGGCCATACAGGTAATCCTTGAGGAATAAATCTATTTACAATTGAATATGCTCCGTAAGCAAATGCACTAACCGATAGTCCCAGCATTAATGTTTTCATTTGGGATAGTTTTTCTTCTTCAGCCGTCCAGTTAAAGAGATATCCAAGTACAAAACCTCCTGCAATAGATAAGAGTAAAACACCGAGAATGCTCATTGCATTAAAAATAAACATTTGAGCTATAAAAGGCATCGATGTTTTAAAGTTAAACATCGTTTCCGGTAGATTTAAGAATAGTGAAACGGTATTTAATCCAAAAAGCAGTACCGTAGCCTTTATAAACAGCTTTTTATCAAAGCTATCCCGCTTCCACTTTATAATTCCAAGTGCTATGGCAATAATAAATACAATCATAAGAATGATAATAGATACAGTTTTAAATATGCTTTTGGTATTTTCAATATTTCTGTTTTGGCGGCTCCACTGCTCAGGGATATGAACATATTTTTCCGTGTTTATAATATCATCTCCGGCAATGGTTACCTTTACCCTTGCTTCGCCGGTTTCCAGTGGATAAATATTTTTATCCTTATATATAAAAGTCCAGTCCATTCTTTCGGGTCTTTTTTGGGGACTCGATTTTACTGCTTCCAAATTCTGCAGTGGTATATGCATATTGTTTTTTATATGCTCCTCTGCGATTTTTCTGGCTTCTTTCTCGGATAAACTTTTCCCCTTCCAGTGTTCGGGTATGATATGCTGAATTTTTTCCGGATTTCCATCATTTGAGATTTCAACTCTGTATTCTTCTTTCCTTTCTTTTACATCACCTACAAATTTTGCAAATCTAACCTCCCACTGCGGTTGTGCCAGATATTTACCCATTAGTTTATCATATACTCTTTTCCCCCCTTTTTTCCAGATAAACTTATCATTTACATTATTTTCAGCGGGCATTTTTGTAAATATTTTCCATTTATCCGAAAGTTCAATATTATTTTTCTTCAATTCCTTTTTGGCAATATCAACAGCACTGCTGCGCCCAATTTTTAATTTTGAAGTATCAGTGCTGAAATTTCCAAAAAATGTCCATGCTAATAACCCTATTACTCCAAGTATAAAAAATCTATTAAGAATCTTTTTGGGTAACCCGGATTTTTTAATAGCTTTGGTTTTATCTATTTGCTTTAAATCAGGCTCCCATGATTTGTTGAGATCTTTTTCGTTTATAATGTACCATTCACCATTTTTAAGCCTTCTGTATAGAACAAAAAGAAGTGGAGAAACTATAAGAGCAACTGCTATAATTTTGCTAATTAATATTTTTTCTCCAGAAGAAACAAAAATTGGTGTGCTCATCAAAACTGCATCATATGCAAAATGCATGATTATTCCCGGTAATAAACCAAAATTGATGTATAAAAGACCAAAAACCAGTGAAGGAATAAAGAGTTCAAAAACTCTTGCAAAAGCGGGCTGCTGGGCATAACTAGCATGTGCAGCACCAAAAATCAAAGCCTGCAAAATTAATGCAGAAAATACCCAAAGTTTTTTCTTTCCAAATTTTTTACCAAGCAGGTATGCTCCCCCTATAGGAATTGCTCTAAACAAACATTCCTCCCAGAATCCAGCCTGCAGCGACCTGGCTATAGGATTCAGCCACGGAAAATACGATGATAGGATATTTGGATCAATTAATGACCTCGAGGGGCTCCACCATCCCTGAAGATTATCTGTAATAATTTGAAATACTATTTCATATCCTATAAAAAATGAAACAAGAAATAATCCCAGGATAGTATATTTAAATATTTTGCTGGAAGCGGCAACCTTTTTTGCCCATACTTTTAAAAACTGAATTTTATCAGAAAAAGCCTGCCTTGTTATACACTCCGCCGCAATAAATGTTAGAGAGATTACTATCCCCATTATGAAAAACTGAATAAGAGAAGTTAATATATGCTTAATTATGAAAACATTTGCAGATAGAGCAGTATCATAAAAATTCCACATAAAAGGTATCTGATTAATCTTGATCAGAAAATTTGAGAAAAAAGAAATTGTAAATCCAATTATTATAGGTTTTTTCCATTCTATTTGATTTTTTTTGGAATAGATAAAAATAACAAATAGCGTTCCTATTATCAAATAGAGAATCCCTGCTGCCACAGATGCAATAGTTGAAAGGGTTGAGTTTTTGGATCTCATCTCATCATACCTTCTATTGAAACCCTCAGGAATTTTTACATAATTCTGTATTTTAGTTACCCTGTTACCGCTTACAACAAATCTATAGCGATACTTAGCTTCATTTAATTTTTTATTTTTATGTTCAAACTCAAAGGTATGATCTACCCTTCCCGACGGCATTGTTTCTTTAGTACTTTCAATTAATTCATAAGAAGCAAGTTTAATACCAAATTTATCCGTACTTTCCCTGGCAATATCAAGAGCCTCTTTTTCTTTTAGTGAAGGTCCTTTTTCATTTTCCGGGATTTTTTCAGTAAATTGATAGAAATCACCTTCAGGAGTAAAATATATACTTGCCTCATTTGTTTTATTTTCTTTAAACAATCTTACTTCCCATTTGTAGGGCTCAAAAACATCTTCTTTTAAAATTTCTTTAAATTTTTGTTTTCCTCCGCCTTCAAGTTCAACATATGTCTGTACATTCCAGTCGTTAGAAAAAGACACTGCACTTCTTGCATTTTCTGGTCCCCATCCGTTTTCTGCTGCAAGATTTTTAGCCTTTTCAACGGCAGCTTTTCGATCCATTTTGATATTAAGATCTATTATATCCCCCATTTTATCAAATTCCATAACAGAGAATATGGTTGCTGCAATAAAAATTATGGTAAATACAATCCAGAATCCCTTCTTATTTAACATTAATTCTCCTTTCTCTAATTTTTCAATCAATCCCCACTAATATTGTATACGAAAACAATAAAAAATGTTACAAAAAAATTGCTAGTGTAATTTTCGTTATTCGTTATTCGTTAAAGTTATGTTATCTGTAATCTGGATTCTGCAATAATTAGAATTCAGAATTCTGTTCTCTGTTATCTGAAAAATATTTTTTCTACAGAATACGGAATACTGAATACAGATAACAGACCTATCTTTCAGGATGGTTTGTACTTTTTGACATTAATAAAATAACGGATGAACACCCCGGAAGAATATCCAGTTAATGAGATTATAAAACCAATCGGATAATTTTTATTTATATAATTAGACAGGATTCTGTGAAAATTTATGTCTGATTTTTTTATTTGTTTTTATATCTTTTTCCTTAAGGTTAAAACTACCCTGATGTATTAGGATTTTGCAGATTTAAGACAGCTGAACGTATAAAACAAAATTTATAAAAAGCTCTCAAAATCAGGAATTAATCTTTTTTAAAGTTTGCTCCAGGTCTTTTTTGTTTATTGTATTTCCGTGTCCCGGATAAAAATATTCACAGTTAGTAGCAGCTAATTTTTTTATACTTTCTTTCAATTCAGCCTGATCATTGGCAAAAGGAGGATAGTTCGTTTTTGTAAACGGTATATTAAATAATGTATCCCCTACAAAACAGTGCTTTTCATCCAGAATTAAGCAGGATGAATCATCAGTATGTCCGGGAGTATGTATAATTTTTGCATTAATTGTAGGTTCTGTAAAAATATATTCCTTTTCAAAAGTTATATCGGGGGAAATTGCTTCAAACGACGAAGAGGAAAAAATACTTCCCAGTTTAATTAATATTTTTCCAAATAAATTGGTGCCCGAAGGAACTTTTGAATCTCCCTTTTTGAGATATTTTATGCCATTTTTCTGTATTATTATATCAGCCTGAGATAATTTCTTAATTTTCTTTAATCCAGCAACATGATCAACATGGGCATGCGTTATAAAAATATAATCTGTATCTCTTAAATTACCTCCCATATTATCCAACTCTTTCTCCAATCTTTCTATTGAATGAAAACTTCCCATATCTACAAGAATAAAACCCTTATCGGTTTTTATTAAATAGGAATTTGCACCTTTAAGATTTATTTTACTAATTTCATAATTCATGATATCACCTTTATTTTAATTTAATAATAATTTTATTAATCTAATTATATTAGAAAATTCAATGTTTGAAAATAAATAATTTTACTATATAATGAACATATGTTAAATACTAAGAAGATATTATCAAGTTTTAAAAAATCAGTAGCAGGTATTGTCACAAACCTGCCGGTTATTATTGGGGTTATACTTTTACTGGGTTTATTTAAAAGCTTTATAAATATAAAAAAAGTGGCGCTATATTTTAGTGGAGATTTATTAAAGGATACGTTTATAGGAAGTTTTTTGGGAAGCATTTTTGCCGGCAATCCAAGTAATAGTTATATTATTGGAGAGGAACTTCTGAAAAATGATATTTCTCTTTTTGCAATAACCGCCTTTATCATGGCATGGGTAACAGTTGGTATAGTTCAACTTCCAGCAGAGTCTTCATTTTTTGGAATTAAATTTGCACTCATCAGAAATCTTTTTGCTTTTATTTCTTCAATCATAATTTCAATTCTAATAGTATTAACAATAGGATATATTTCATGAAACCTAAAAAGAAAAAGAAACTAAAAAATAATTTCATATTCCTATTCTGTGTAATTTTACTATATATAATACTATCTTTTGTAAATTTCGATAAAATACAAAAATCACTCATAATTTCTAAAAATATAATATTTATGGTTTTACCAATTTTTTTAATAGTTATTGTTTTTATGACAATTATTAATCTTGTACCGAATAGAATAATAAAAAAATATCTTGGAAAAGACTCAAAAATAATAAGCTGGCTTATGGCAATCTTTGGAGGAGTATTCAGCCACGGTCCGATTTATGCATGGTATTCTTTTCTTGAAGAAATGGAACAAAAGGGAATGAGTAAAGGTCGAATAGCTACATTTTTATATTCAAGAGCCATTAAAATACCTCTTCTTCCTCTAATGATTTCTTTTTTCGGCATAACATTTACAATTATATACAACATATGGCTCTTTATTTTTTCAATTATTCAGGGACTTTTAATAGATTTAATAATGGGAAAGAAGAAATAAAATGAAATTGTTAAAATTTTTAATTTTCTTAATTTTTATCTTTTCATTTACTTATATAGCGAAAGGAAAAACTATGAGAAAGAATTCAATTACAGTAGTCTATAATAATTATCAAAGTAAAAAAATATTGGAAACCGGGTGGGGATTTTCTGCCTATATTGAATTTGATAATAAAAAAATATTATTTGATACCGGCGGGAAAGGTTCTAAATTTTTACATAATATCAATGGATTAAATATTGATTTAACCAAACTGAGTTTTATTTTTCTTTCACATAACCACTGGGATCATGTCGGCGGGTTTGATGATACAGCCGAAATGTTTTCGAATAAAAAAGTATTTATACCCGAAGATTACAGCATTAAAAAACATGAGAAAAAAAATATTAATTTCATCAAAAAGAACAGTTTTTCTAAAATTGCAAAAAATATCTATACAACCGGACAGCTTGGAAGAGGGATAAAAGAACAATCTCTGGTACTTGATACTGAAAAGGGACTTATTATTATAACCGGTTGTGCTCATCCGGGAGTTGAAAACATTGTAGAAGAAGTACAAAAAAATATTAATAAAGATATATATCTGGTTATCGGGGGTTTTCATTTAAAGGAAAGTTCAAAAAATCATACATTAAATGTAATTAATAAACTAAAAAATAACGGGGTAATTAATATTTCACCTTCCCACTGTACTGGAGATAAGGCAATTGAATTGATAAAAGAAAACTGGAAAAGTGAAAATTTTATTAAACTTTACCTCGGGGACAAATTTAATTTTTAGGGTAACTTGCCATGGATTATAATTATCTCTTTGGCCCTGTTCCTTCAAGAAGATTAGGTATATCACTGGGGGTAGATTTAATTCCCTTCAAAACATGTTCTTTAAACTGTGTATACTGTGAAATTGAACGAAATACCGAATAAAAATTATCATAGATAATTTTAGTCTAAGTCAAAGTATAAGCAAAAGTAAAAAATTAAATCTTATACCAAAATGGTTCTTGTTGTCTGTAATCAGGATTCTGTTATC
>VSIX01000067.1 GCA_008086245.1 Candidatus Mcinerneyibacterium aminivorans | reverse complement strand
ATACCATCAGGTTTAACCATAATAAATGTTTTTTCAACCATTTACTCTCACTCCTTTTTTAGTTTTGACAGAATTTCAAAATGGTACGTTCTAGGAAACATATCATAAATATAATATTTATCCAGTTCATATTGTTCCAATTTCTTTATATCCCTAGCAAAGGTTTTATAATTACAGGAGCTGTAAATTATAAATTTAAAACTACTTTTATTTATAAACTTAATAATTTTTTTGGATAATCCTGCTCGGGGAGGATTTAAAATTAAAACATCTAAATCGCTTTCTGACGGAGATTCCTGAAACAGGTCTTTCTTTATTATATCAAATTTGTCTTTTTCTAAACCCATCTTCTCAATAGCTTTATACGCCAAAAATAGAGAATTTTCATTATTTTCTACCATTCTTATTTTTTTAAAGAGCTCTTCAACATAAAACGAAATAGTTCCCACCCCGGAAAATAACTCAAGCGCTGAATTAAATCTGTCTTTTTCCTCCTGTATTAAAAATTTAATTTTCTCCAGCCACCTTGGATATAAATATTCATTAGCCTGGAAAAAAGTATCGGGAGAAATATAAAAAACTTTACTGTTAAGCTTTTTTTTACCATATTTAAGATTTGCAATACTGGTTTCCTTGCTCTCATATTTGGGATACCATCTTGAAACAATTCCATTATCATCTAAAACAACTCTTACTTCCCCATCAAACTCTTTTTTATTTTCCTGAATAGCATCTTTTAAATGTTGATTAATTTCATCGGTCATCAATTCACATTTATTAATATTAATCAAAAAAGGAGACATTCTTGGATGCATCCCGGCTTTGTTTTTGGTAACATCAAATTCCAGGCTATTTCTATAGTTATAAATTTTAGAAAATTCAAATGCCTCTGGCAAACCCCCCAGAAGATCTTTAGCTTTCTTTGTTTTAATCTGTTTTTCCCTTTCATAAGTGAGATGCTGATAGCAGCACCCTCCACATCTATAATAATATTTACATTCCGGTTTTATTCTATGTTTTGATTTTTGTATTATTTCTTTTATATCATCACAGTAAAGCTTACCTTTTTTTGTAAAAATTCTCCCTTTTACTATTTCTCCAACATCCGTATATAAAACATTTATATTTCTTTCATCTGATATTCCCTTAAAAAAGCCTCTTTTATTAATGTCTTTGATTTTCATTTTCTTTAAATTCATGAATTAAGTCTATCACAATTTATTCCTATGTAAATATTGATTTAATGGTAAAATTCAATTATACTTTTTTTATGAATCCTAATATTATAAAAATACTATTTGTTTTCATAGGTGGAGGGATAGGAGCTCTTTTTAGATACGGATTAAGCGGTTTTGTCTATAAGAATATCCCCATTAATTTTCCGATGGGGACACTAATTGTCAATGT
>VSIX01000066.1 GCA_008086245.1 Candidatus Mcinerneyibacterium aminivorans | reverse complement strand
TTACATTCAAGCTTTGTGCTCTGTACAATGTACGATGTAAGTTGAAAAAATCAAGAATGTGATTTTTAAGTTTTATCTGATTCTGATTCTGGTTCTGGTTCTAAAATCACGTTAGTGATTTTTTTACTATGAATTGATAAATAGTATTCCCTTTTTTAACGGCCTTTTCCATGTAGGTGGTTTTTTCAAGATTATCTATTTTTGTAGTATACCAGTTATTATAAACAGGTCTAAAAAGATTTTTTAGTTCACTTAGGTGATTTTTTATCCATTGGACGTATTCATCGTGGTCTGTTACTATATGAAGTGCTGTGTTTTTATTCATCACTTTATGAATATCTTTTAATAGTACTGTTTGTATTACTCTTCTTTTCCAGTGTCTTTTTTTGGGCCATGGGTCGGGGAAATTTATATATATTTTATCAAGTTTGGATTTTAAGGGAAAATAGAAATTTTTGAAGATTTTTCTGATATCATTGTAGAGATAAATAATATTTTTACAGTTATTCTGGTTGGTAAGTTTTACGGCTCTTGTCAGGACATCGCTATCATAATCTATTCCTATGAATTTTTGAGAGGGAGAGCTTCTTGCCTTTTCTACTAAAAACTCTCCCTTTCCACAGCAGCATTCAATGATAAGGGACCGATTATTTGCAAACTTATTAATTTTACCCCAAAATATATGATCGAATTCCTTTTCCCAGTTTAAAACAAATTTGCTCCAAAGTTTATCGGGGATTTCAATTTTTCTAAGTCTACTCATTTTTTAATTTATATCCAATATTTAAAGAGTTCAAAAAGCAGTCCTGAGGTAATTGCTGCAAGTGGAACAGTTAAAACCCACGATAAAGCTATTTCTTTTAGTTTATCAACATTTATTGCTTCCAGTCCCCGGGCATATCCAACACCGGTTACAGCTCCAACTACGGTATGTGTGGAAGATACCGGTAGACCGAGCACTGATGCCAGAAACACGGTTGAGGCTGTAGCAAAGTCAATTGAAAAACCTCTTGTGTTGGTAAGTTCAGTAATACCTTCGCCAACGGTTTTCATTACTCTGTGTCCCCATGCGGCAACTCCGATAGCAATTCCTAAACCTCCAATAGCGAGAATAAACTTTGGAATTTCCGCTGTTGTTCCTACCGATTGAGTTGTAGCTGCTACAATAATTGCAGCCAGAGGTCCTATAGCATTTGCAACATCGTTTGAACCGTGTGCCAGTGAAACATAACAGGATGTAATAACCTGGATGTTTCTAAATATTTTTTCAGTGGCTTCGTAACCATTTTCTTTTTTTGCTTTTAAATTTCTTATTAAAAAATATCCCACGATAGAGGCAATAAGTCCTGTAACAAGGGAAACTCCAACGATTAAAAAGAAATTGTCCAGATGCAGACCTTTTTTCATTAACATTAACATTATTATAAAAAAAGTAATTCCCGTCATTACAGGCCCAACCTTTTTGGCTGCTTTTAAGGGGTCATCCTTATGCAGTATTGTGCTTGAAATTATCTTGAAAACTATATATGATAGCAATCCTCCCAAAAATGGCGATAAAAACCAGCTTGCTACAATAAATACAATTATTAACCAGTTAATTGCTCCCCAACCAAGAGCTGCGATTCCAAAACCTGTCATTCCTCCTACAATAGCATGTGTTGTTGATACCGGCAGGGAAAAAACTGTTGCCAGAAAAACCCACAGTGCAGCAGAAATTAGTGCTGCAAAACCACCTGCTATTAACATTTTATAATTGGTGATTAAGTTAGGATCAACTATTCCTTTTCTAATAGTATTTGTAACCATCTGGCCGAAAAAATAAGCTCCGGCAAATTCAAGTAGAAAAGCTATAATAACTGCCTGCTTTATTGTTATGGCTTTGGCTCCAACTGCTGATGCCATTGAGTTGGCAACATCATTGGCACCTATTGCCATAGCCATAATAAAGCCAACTATTATTGCTAATATTAAAATTGTAGTCATAGGTCTCCTTTCCTTTAGCAGGAACTATGTCATTTTATCAATGCATTTAGAAGTTCTGCTGTATTTTCCGCTTCATCAGCTATCTCAACAAATAAAAGTACTAATTCTCTAAAGAAAATTAAATCTATTGGATTTAATTTATTTTTGTGGCTATAAATCCACTTACCGATTTTAAGTGAAAGCTTATCAACTTCTCCTTCCAAATCTTCAATTCTTACTGAATCACTTTCTTCTGCATCAAGAACTTTTTTGGCAAAAGAGGTATTGATTGCTTTTTTTGCATTTTCTGTCATTTCTTCCAGATATCCCATCGCTTTTATTATTACATCGACAAGTTCCAGAAAAAGGGTTTGAACTTCTTCGTCCAGTCCATCTATCCGATTCAAAGAGAGTTTTTTGGAAATATCCTCAATTGAGTCTATTAGAAAGTCCTGTTTATGGAGGTATTCAAGAAGGTCTTTTGCCGTGTAAGGAGTTTTAATTCTTTTATGAAACATTTTTCTCAGTTTAAATTTAATTTTATCGGCTTTGCTTTCTTTATCTGAAATTCTGTCAACTAATTCACCGATATCCTCATGGTTGAAATATTTTTCCACAAGAGGTTTTACATCTTTAGTTACTTCGCTTAAAATTTTTGCATGTTCTATTAGTAATTCCATTGGAGTATGTTTTGGAAATAATTCTGAAATAAATGAACCCTGCATGATAACCACCTTCCTTTTTTTTTGATGATATTATATTTTTCATAAAAGTCAATTAATTTGTTGATAGATGATAAAATGGAAATATATTTCTATAATGGGGCTGGGTAATATAAAAATCAAACGAGTTTAGCCTTATAAAAACAAGATTTAAGAGGATAAATTGTTGATTAATTTCTTTACTTTAGTTGCGGTTATGGTATAATTTCGGAGTAGAAAAATAGGGTATTTCTCAAGTAAACAGAATAAAAATAGAAAAAATTCCTTTATGAAATGGTAATATAATGCAGGGATAGTTATTTTGAAATATATCTAATAAGGAGGTTATGTTGACAAAATATGATGCTAGTAATATCAAAGTTTTAAAAGGACTGGAAGGAGTAAGAAAAAGGCCAGCAATGTACATTGGAAGCACAGATTCCAAAGGATTGCACCACCTGGTTAATGAGGTGGTTGATAACAGTATTGATGAAGCTATGGCCGGCAGATGTGACAAAATTGAAATTCAGATAAATCCCGATAATTCGGTTAAAATTTCAGATAATGGTGCAGGTATTCCGGTGGATCAGCATGATGTATATAAAGATAAATCCGCCCTCGAAGTAGTTATGACAATGCTTCATGCAGGGGGAAAATTTGATAAGGATACATATAAGGTTTCCGGTGGATTGCATGGGGTTGGAGTTTCTGTTGTTAATGCTTTGAGCGAATACTTAATTGCATATGTTTACAAAAACGGGAAAGAATATATGCAGCGTTTTGAAAAAGGTGAAAAGGTATCTGAGCTCAAAGAAATTGGAGAAACCAGTAAAACCGGTACCACAATACATTTTAAACCGGATCCGGAAATATTTACAGAAACCGAGTTTGATTTTGATGTTCTTGCAAAAAGAGCGAGAGAGCTTGCTTTTTTAAATGCAGGTATAAGGTTGATTCTTGATGATAAGAGGTCGGGTGAGGTTTCAAATTTTAAATATAAAGGTGGAGTTAAAGCTTTTGTTAGTTATCTTAATAAAGGTGAAGATATTATCTTTAATAAACCATTATATATAGAGGGAGTAAAAGATGATATCGAGATAGAAATTGCTCTGCAGTATATACAGTCGGTAAAATTCAATATTTATTCCTATGTGAATAATATTAACACGATAGAGGGGGGAACACATCTAACAGGGTTTAAATCCGCTCTTACAAAATCAATTAATAAATATGCGAAAAATAAGAATATGTTTAATAAAAACGATGATAGGCTGTCCGGGAGCGATGTTCGGGAAGGCCTTACTGCTGTTATTTCAATAAAGGTGCCGGATCCTCAGTTTGAGGGACAGACAAAAACAAAACTGGGAAACCAGGAAGTAAAAGGGATTATTAGATCCATATGTAATGATAAGTTCTCAATATTTTTTGATGAACATCCCTCCACTTCAAGAAGCATTGTTAAAAAAGCCCAGCAGGCTCAAAAGGCAAGAAAGGCGGCACAAAAAGCAAAGAACCTTGCAAGAAGAAGTTCCGGCCTTGGAGTTACAAGTCTTCCGGGGAAACTTGCAGACTGCAGCAGCAGAAAACCAGAAAACACGGAGCTTTTTATAGTTGAGGGTAATTCTGCCGGAGGTTCAGCAAAGCAGGGAAGAGATAGGACACATCAGGCCATACTGCCTTTGAGAGGAAAAGTTTTAAATGTTTTTAAATCTTCAGAATTGAGGGCTTTAAAAAATACTGAGATCAAATCTCTTATTACCGCGATAGGAACCGGATACGGACAAACCTTTGATATGGAAAATTTGAGATATCATAAAATTATAATTATGACCGATGCCGATGTGGATGGAGCACATATAAGAACACTTCTTCTTACTTTTTTCTATAAAATGTATCCCGAACTAATTGAGCAGGGATATGTATATATTGCTCAACCACCTCTTTATAAGGTAAAAAGGGGGAGAAAATCTAAATATATCCAGACCGAAGAGGAGTTAAATCAGTTTTTGATTGAAAATGTAATGGAAGAGGTAGAAGTAAAACTGGATGGCAAAGAAATTGAAGGAATAAAACTCAAGAAATTTTTTGATGTTATTATAAGCCTTAAAAATGCTCTTATCAAAATGAGCACCAAGGATATGGATGTAAAGGATTTCCGCGAACTTGAAGAGGCGGGTCTGCCCAATTATAAAATATTCTATTTATATAAAGAGGGATATGAATATGCACAGGACAATGATGAGTTAAATGAGCTTATCGAAGATGCAAAAATTGAATATATTCAGGATAGAAATAAAAGAAGAAAGAATAAGCTTCTTCTGGATGATATTAGCAGTGATGATATCGTTGAAATATGGGATGTACAGGAACTGGCAAATCTTTCTAAAATAGAAAATAAATTGCAGAAATATAGTTTAAATCTCGAGGATTATCATGATGAAAGAACCACGCCGCTTGCCGAAATTTTGTATAATGAAGATAATATTGAAGTTTATTCTTTAAAAGAGTTATTTGATCAAATAAAAGAAATAGGGAAAAAAGGATATTCCCTTCAAAGATATAAGGGACTTGGTGAAATGAATCCAAATCAGCTGTGGGAAACTACAATGAATCCCGAAAACAGAGTCCTTTTAAGGGTAGAAATGGAAGATGCTTTGGAAGCGGTAGATATTTTTGATACCCTTATGGGATCAGATGCAAAACCCAGAAAAGAATTTATACAGAGAAATGCTTTGCTGGTAAAAAATCTTGATATATAAGGAGTGAGATAAAATGTCAGAAGAGAAAAAAAATATAAGAAATGTAAAAATAGAAAAACAGATGAAACAGGCATATATTGATTATGCCATGAGCACAATAATGGGACGGGCACTTCCCGATGTTAGAGATGGTTTAAAACCTGTTCAGAGAAGAATATTGTATGGAATGAAACAGCTGGGTCTAAGATATAATAAACCGCATAGAAAAAGTGCAAAAGTTGTTGGAGAGGTAATGGGTAATTACCATCCACACGGTGATCAGGCTATTTATGATGCCCTGGTAAGAATGGCCCAGGACTTTACATATAATGTTCCATTGCTGGATGGGCAGGGAAATTTCGGTTCTATTGATGGAGATCCGCCGGCGGCACAGAGATATACTGAAGTTAGAATGGACAAGATTTCTGAATATATATTACAGGATATAGGGAAAAATACTGTTGATTTTAGGGATAATTATGACGAATCACAGACCGAACCTATAGTATTACCCTCTATGGTCCCCAATCTGCTTTTAAATGGGTCTTCGGGGATAGCTGTTGGTATGTCAACCGAAATACCTTCCCATAATTTAAATGAACTCATAAGCGGTTTGAAATTTTTAATTGATAATCCGGATTGTAAACTTAAGGGGCTAATGAAGCATATAAAGGGGCCGGATTTTCCAACTGCCGGTATTATTATAGGAAAAAAAGGTATCCGTAATGCTTTTAGAACAGGTAAGGGTAAAGTTAAACTAAGAGGAAAAATCAAAAAAGAAGTGCAGAAAAACGGTAAAATATCGCTCGTGATTTCAGAGCTGCCCTATAAACAAAACAAAGCAAAATTAATTGAAAAAATAGCTAAACTGGCAAGAGATGGGAAGCTTGACGGTATTAAAGATTTAAGGGATGAGACAAACAAAGAAGGAATAAGAGTCGTGCTGGATATTAAACGCACAAAGCAGGACCATGTAGATATTATCATTAATAAACTGTATAAAAAAACGAGACTGGAACAAACATATTCCATGAGATATCTGGCTCTTGTTAATGGGATACCCAAAACAATGGGTTTAAAAGAGATATTAAACCATTTTATTGATCACAGAAAAGAAGTGGTAATAAGGAGAACAAGATATCTTTTAAGAAAAGCCGAAGCGAGGGCACACATAATTGAAGGCTTGAGAATCGCACTTGCAAATATAGATGAGGTTGTTGCAATTATAAAAAAATCAAATGATGTAGATGATGCAAAAGAGAGATTGAAATCAAATTTTGAACTTTCATCCAAACAGGCTAAAGCAATTCTGGACATGAGGCTTCAGCGATTGACCAGTTTGGAAGTGCAGAAGCTGGAGGAAGAATATAAGGATTTAATACAAAAAATAAACTATTATAAGGAAATACTTAACAATGAAAGCTTGTTGATTGAAATAATTAAGGAAGAGCTGGATGAAGTTAATGATAAATTTAATGTACCGAGAAGAACTCTGATTATTGATAAGGTTGAAGAATTTGACAGATTGGACTTAATACAGGAAGAAGATGTTGTTATAACAATTACACATAGAGGTTTTATAAAGAGAGTCCCCGAATCTACCTACAGAACGCAGAGAAGAGGAGGTAAGGGACTTATAGGCTTGAGTACAATAGATAATGATTTCGTTCAGTCCCTGTTTTTATGTTCTACACATGATAAGCTGCTGTTATTTACAAATAAAGGGATGGTGCATCAGCTTAATACTCTTGATATTCCTGAAATGAGCAGAACTGCAAGGGGATTATCGCTAAGAAATTTAATTATGCTTGAGAAGGATGAGAGAATAATCGATTATATTACCGTAGATTCTTTCCAGGATGATTTTTCTGTACTGTATGCTACAAAAGAAGGATATGTAAAAAAGACGGAGCTGGAAGAGTTCGAAAACATTACAAAGAGGGGACTTATTGCAATAAAATTAAGAGATGGAGATGAGCTTAAATCCGTTATGAAAATTAAAGATAAGGGAACCTTCATGATGTTTTCAAAAAAAGGATACGGTATAAGAATCAGAGAAGATGAAATTAAAGCTCAGACCAGAACGGCTATGGGAATAATAGGTATGAAACTGAGAAAAAATGATGAGGTTATTGAAATTGAAGATGTTAATGAAGATGATACTCTTATTTTTATGTCCGAAAATGGATACAGCAAGAAAACTGAAGTAGAAGAATTTTCACCCCAGGGAAGAGCGGGAAAAGGTGTTATCGCAATGAACATCAATGAGAAGACCGGGCAAATGGTTACTGCAATGAAGGTAAAACCCGATAATCACATATTTGCCATCACAGAAAAGGGACAGATGGTAAGGGTTAATACAAATGAAATAAGAGTGCAGGGAAGAAATACAGTAGGAGTGAAATTTATAAACCTTAATAAAGGTGATACACTTAAGGATATTTCAAAATATCAGGATGAAAAAGAAAAGGTAGAAGAGAAGGAAGAAAATACCGAAGAAAATAAAAAGGATGATGGGGAGGATGAAGAATGAAAGAACTGGAATTAAGGGAAATATTTGAGAATTATAGCAAATATTTAAATGAAGATATTCAGATTAAGGGCTGGGTAAAAACATTGAGAGATATGAAAAAATTCGGGTTTATAGAGGTCAATGACGGTACCAATTTTAAAAACATACAGGTTGTGTTTGATAACAAACTGGATAATTTTGAAGATGTAAAAAGTATAAACATTGGTGCAGCTATTTCCGTTAGGGGAGAGCTTGTAGAATCTCCCGGTGGCGGACAGAAATTTGAAATTCAATCAAAAGAAATAAGTGTTATAGGAGGATCCTCTCCAGATTTTCCGGTTCAGAAGAAAAAACACAGCTATGAATTTTTGAGGGAGATTGCACACCTAAGACCCCGAACCAACACCTTTCATGCCGTTTTTAAAATTAGGAATAATCTATCTTTTGCCGTTCACAGGTTTTTCCAAAAGAGAAACTTTGTGGAGGTGCACACCCCGCTTATAACAGGAAGTGATTGCGAGGGAGCTGGCGAAATGTTTAAAGTTACAACTTTTGATTTAAAAGATGTCCCAAAAGACAGCGAGGGGAATATAGATTATTCAGAGGATTTCTTTGCAAAAGAAACCAATTTGACGGTTAGCGGTCAGCTTGAAATAGAAACCTATGCTTCTGCTTTTAGAAAAGTTTACAATTTCTGTCCTGCTTTCAGGGCTGAAAATTCCAATACTCCGAGACATCTTGCAGAACTATGGATGATTGAACCCGAAGTTGCCTTTGCGGATCTTGATGATATAATGAATCTTGCGGAGGATATGTTGAAATATATCTTTGATTATGTTCTTAAAAATTCTAAAGATGAACTTGAATATTTAAATAAAAAAGCAAATTACGATATCAT
>VSIX01000065.1 GCA_008086245.1 Candidatus Mcinerneyibacterium aminivorans | reverse complement strand
GAAAAATTTTCAGAAAAGAAAATACCCAAAAAAGAAGATTTTATTAATAAAATCTCCCAATATTAGATTAATTTTTTTAACAATTTTAAGCTGTTATTTATTTATTTTAATTTTCTATTTATATTTTTTTTTATTTATTTAATTATAATATATTTCTTGATTTTGTATTATAACAATTTATAATCAAAAAATAGGTAAAACATGAAATAGGAGGGGGAATATGTCGGAAAAAGAAGAAAAAGGTAGGATTTACGGTTCTTTACTTCAGCCAATGGAGAAAAAGCTTTTAATATGGATAGTAAAAAGATTACCCAAATCAATACTTCCGGATCATATGACAAATCTGGGGTTTGCAGGCGCGGTTATAATATTTATTGGTTATATATTAACAAATATTTCCCCTATTTATTTCTGGCTTGCCACTTTTGGTTTTATTGTTAACTGGTTTGGTGATAGTCTGGATGGAAATATAGCCAGATATAGAAATATACAGCGTCCTAAATACGGCTTCTATATAGACCACAACGTTGATGCCATTACTGTATTTTTTATAGGTATTGGTGCAGGATTTTCTCCATTTATCCAGATGTATGTAGCATTTTATGTTGTTATATCTTATTTTTTAATAAGCATTCATACATATATTAATATGTACATACAGGATTTTTTCAAACTCTCATATGGCAAGTTTGGCCCAACAGAAACAAGACTTATTATGATGATATTTAATACAATCTTCTTCTTCTTAAAAGCTCCGCCTATGGTTAATATTTTTGGATATTCATTCACATACTTTGATTTAATGGGCATAGGACTAGGAACCATAATTTTCATCCTGTATATATTTTCTTACTTCAAAAATTTAAAGAAAATGGCCAGAGTTGATCCACCGGATTATGATTAAAAACAACGTACATCTCAGTAACGTACAGAGCACAAAGTTTGAATGTAATTCCTATGAAGTAAAAAAACAAATTTAATATAATAATTATAGACAAAACATAAATGTATATTACTAAACACTAAATAACGTACATCGGAGCAACATACAGAGTACTAAGTATGAATGTAATTTTTCTTAAGTAAAAGAATAAATTAAAGTTTTTTCTTCTCTAGTATGAAATGAATTCTTATACTGATACTTATTCTAATACTAAAATTTCATTTTGTGAATTTTTTTATTCCTTATCCTTCTTCTCTTCTATAGGATCGATTCTTCCCGCCATTTCAAAAAGGTCTTTTGCCATATTTCTTAAATTTCTTCTCAATACAACGGGACAGTCATATATAGACACATCTTCGTTTAATACTATATCCTCTGCAAGATTATAACATGTTGGACTTCCACATATACTGCAGTTTAATTTTGGTAATTTTTTAAAAACTTCTTCTATTTCCTTCATCTTTTTAACAGCATTACTCATATTTTTGTCGATAGGTTCTACCGGTCTGGGTTTAAGAGGTTTCGATAATGAACAGTAATCTCCTTCACAAATTGGAGGTATTTCATCAACAGAATCAGGAAAGCTAGAAGCTATATGCCTTATACGGTGCTCGCAGACAAAAGGATTTTCATTTGTAAAAACCCCACCTACACATCCATTCTGGCAGGAATACATATCTACAAGGTCTATTTCTTTAAAATCTCCCTCTTCAATCTCCTCTAAAAATTCTATAACATTATCTATCCCATCTATTCTTAAACTGGTAAAATCCTTAAACTGGCTGTCCACATCACCAAGTGTGCTCCATTTTAAAGAACTTTCTGTAACATTTTCAAGTTCTATATCCTTATCAAGATGAATATCCTTTTTTTCCATTATATACCTTAAATTGTTATATACCTCCTCCATGCTAAACACTCCATCAAATATTCTTTTTACTTCTCCTTCAGGCTGATAAACAGCCTGCGCTTTGGAAGGACATGGAGAAAGATAAAAAAGTCCGATATTCTTTTCCTTAACCTGATTCTTTTTCATATACTCTTTCTTTAAATACTCCCCGGCAACATCCATCATATTTTTAAATGGAAGCATATTGTCTATCAGCGATGGATATTTTACCTGAATTAATCTCACCACCGCAGGACAGTTTGTAGTGATATATGTTTTGTCCCTGTTATGTTTTAAAAAACTTCTTATAACATCAGAAATTATAAGTGCTCCTATATCAACCCCGACAATTTCATCAAAACCGAGATATGACATTAAATTTAATATTTTTTTGAAATTTTTATATTTTTTAAATTGTCCTATAAGAACAGATGAATAAACCAGCAGTTTATGTTTATAATTATTGATTATATCCAGATCATCGATTTTTGAATAAATGGCCTTTTGCGGGCATACTCTAATACATTCGCCACAATCTATGCACCGGTCCTGTAATATTATAGCTTTTCCGTTCCTTATTCTCAAAGCCTTTGTAGGACACACTCTTAAACATCTGGTACACCCAATACATCTTTTCTTATTAATAGTAACCGTATGAATATATTCTTTTTCCGACATAGTTTATCCTTTTAACTTACATTAAAAACCATTTTTACCCTGGTACCTTTATTTACTTCACTTTCAATCTCCAAATCATCACTGTTTCTCTTAATATTTGGAAGGCCCATTCCTGCCCCAAAACCCATTTCTCTAACCTCATCACTTGCTGTAGAAAATCCTTCCTGCATTGCCCGGTCAATATCCTCAATTCCGGGTCCTTCATCTTCTACTGTTACAACAATTTTATCTTCATCAACAAATATTTCCATTACTCCACTATCTGCATGAGCCACAACATTAAGTTCAGCTTCATAAGAAGCAACAAGAATTCTTTTTATTATTTTAGAGGAAATACCTATCTTTTTAAAGTAGTTTTTCATTTTAGATGTAGACTCTCCCGCATTTATAAAATCTCTGCCTTTTATTTTAAAATCCAGTATCTTCTCCATATTATTCTCCCCATTAATACCTAATCAACAAACGCTATTTCCTCAAGCCCTTCATTTATATCTTTTCTAATATATTCAAGAACAGAGGGTGTTGCTAAATTTATATCTCCAATAACTTCTCTAATTATTCTTGTATCAAACTCATATTTTTGATCTTCTTTTCTAACAAGCATATACAAATCTATATCGGGATGTCCCGTGATAATCGATACAATACTAGCAACCAAATCTCCAAAAGGTGGGCGATCGATGTTTGATAGTTCCATTTGGGCTATAACTTTTGTAAACATTTTCTCCTTTGAAGTAATCTCAAAAAATCCATTACAGTGTTCAGCTGTTTGTTTGAAAAGGGGGATACCAAAACCCCATCCTTTACCCTCTTTAGTGCTGTAGGCAGCTTCCAGTGCATTTTCAATAGTATGCACATCCATCCCTTTACCATTATCAATTATAGTTATTATAAGCAAATCCCTTTTTATATATTCTTCAATGAACAGGTCTATATGATAGGCACCTGCTGATATACCATTCTCAATTATATCCATAATATGCATGGAAAGTTCAGGCATCATAGCAGATCTTCCTTCCTTCAATACCTTTCAGTGCTTTTTTTATTTCAGAAACTGTAGGTGCCTCAATATAAAATTCGGTATAATAGGTTCCAATATCCTCAAGGTAGTGAGCATCCGAATTTTTTATTATTGGATATTTGTTTTTATACTGGGTCTTAACTTCTTCGAATTTAGATCTTTCATCTATTTCTAATGCATCAAAATCTATATTTTCCGGTAAAAACCCCAGCTGAGCAATAATCCCGTACATATCTCTATTTATATGGGATGGAATTGCCAAGCCATCTAGACTATGAATCTTTTTTACCGCTTCATCAATATCAATATTTACCGACTGTGCGAGAAGTTTTTTTTCCATCTCTAAAATATTTTCATCCTTATCAACAACAACCTGTTCTCCAAAATATTCAGGTTTATTCTTGATATCTGGCAATTTTTCATAAACATAATTATTAAATTCAGATGCATTTTCATAAGTATCAAATAAGGCCAGCATGTGAGTTTCTGAAACCGTTTGCAGTTCCATACCGTAAAAAAAAGCAATCTCATCATCAAGCAAATCGAGAAGAGCTTTTGAATTTTTACTGCTGTTATGGTCGGTAATAGCAATTATATCAAGCTTTTTTCTTTTAGCTTCTCTTACAATGTTTACCGGGGACATCTCAAGACTGCCACACGGTGAAAGAACCGAATGTATGTGTAAGTCAGCCCTGAATGTCTTCATTTTCTAGTAATTTATATAGTTTCCCAGCAGCAAAATAGGAATTATTATCAAATGAAAATATTGGTAAACCTTTTTTAGAAGCTTTTTCCAGAAGAACATCGTCAGGATTAACATTATTGACAATAACAATCCCCTGTATTTCCTTTGCATCCGCTACTGCAATTATATTTTGATGTTTCTGTACCGTAAACCATAAAGAGTTATCGGGTGCATTGGCCAAAACATCACTCAGAAGATCTCCGACATATCCTGATTTTATATCAATGTCATCAAGTTCAACATCATTTCTTAGCTTCAATCCTATTTTTTCTGCAATATTACTTAATTTCATAATTTCACACCTCTCTTGCAGATCTATTTTTACACGGTCTTATCCCTTTTTGATACAGCAACCCACTTGTTTCAAACATAGTTTTTTTTGTTACAATAAGAGGAATATCAAGTCTTTTTTGAGCCACCTGTATAACATTATCCTGTGGCTTCTTACCTCTTACAAAGATAATTCCGATAATACCGAGTATTTCGGCAACACGAATTACCTGAAGTGATACAGTTCCGGTAATTAATAAAGTATCTTCTTCTGTAAGAGCTAATACATCGCTTAAAAGATCAGCACTATAAGCCGCAGGAACTTCAACATTTAATTTTTCATCTCCCAGAAGCACCTCTCCGTCAATCAGCTCAACTACCTCTTTAACTTTCATTATTCCTCCTTAATATCTCTTCCTACTAAATTAATAGTAAATATATTTATATTTTATGTCAAGTATTTAGTTTAATTACTAAAATAAAACTGAATTCTCTTTCATCTAAAGATATTTAGTTTTATTGCTTATTGTATGAAATTTAATATAATTTTATGAATCAAATAAGTCTTAGAAAGGTAAAATTACGGGAGAAAGGCATCCTTCCTCCCGCTTATTTATTAATTTATATATTAGATAATTATTTTCCTATTCAGCTGCTTTTTCAAGATGTTTTTCATGAGCTCCCGTTGCTTTTGCAATAGATTTTCCAGTAAGAACACTTCTTTTAAAGTAATTTGTATGAAGTAGATGGTGGGCCTTTTCTGAACCGGGTTCTCCAAGGAAGTCCTCATAAAGATTTAATATAGCCTGATTATGGTGAGAAGCTCTTTCTGGGAGTTCGCTATCTTCTTTATATAGACCTTCACCTCTTCTTGCCCTCATTGCTATAGAACTGTGATAAGGCTGACCTCCGCCGCCAACACAGCCGCCAGGACATGCCATAATTTCTACAAATGCATATTCACTTTCGCCATTTTCTTCTAGCTGTTTCTTTACTTTATCGAGAATTTTTCTTGCATTTCCAAGACCGTGGGCAACCGCAACCTTTAGCTTTGAGCCAGCTATTTCTAACTCTGCTTCTTTAACACCTTCCATACCTCTTACTGGTGTTACATCAAGACTATCCATATCTTCATCGGTTAATAAATAATAGGCACTTCTTATTGCTGCTTCCATAACTCCTCCGGTTGCACCAAATATTGTTGCAGCACCGGTATAATCAGCTAATGCATGATAGGGCTCCTGTGGTTCAAGATTTTTAAAGTCTAATCTTGCTTCTTTTATCATTCTAACAAATTCTCTTGTAGTTAGAACATAATCAACATCCTGATATCCTGAATCGCTCATTTCGGGCCTCTGTGCCTCAAATTTCTTAGCCGTACACGGCATTATAGAAACTGAAACAATATCCTTTGGATCCAAACCCTCTTTTTCAGCATAATAGGTTTTTGTTAAAACACCCATCATCTGCTGAGGAGATTTGGCTGTCGATACATTCTTAGCAAGTTCAGGATAATATTCTTCCATAAATTTAATCCATCCTGGAGAACATGAAGTAATTACAGGTAAATCTTTACCTTCTTTAATTCTACCAACAACTTCTGTTCCTTCTTCCATTATAGTTAAATCCGCTGAAAAGTTAGTATCAAATATTGCATCAAAACCAATTCTTTTTAAAGCAGCATACATTTTACCAACTGTAACATTACCAATTTCCATACCGAACTCTTCACCTAAAGTAGCTCTAATAGCAGGTGCTTCCTGTACAACTACATGTTTGTTTTCATCAAGAATTGCATCCCAAACCTTTTCTAAATGGTCCACTTCTTTTAAAGCACCGGTTGGACAGTAAACAATACATTGTCCACAGTTAATACATGGACTTTCACCGATTCCATATCCAAATGGAGTATCTATATTGGCTTCAAAACCTCTATCGGTAATTTCTATAGCATTAACGGTCTGGATATTTTCACATACCTCAACACATCTGCCGCAAAGAATACATTTTTCCGGATCTCTTTCAATTGCAACGCTTGATTTATCTTTTTCCTTATCTTCAAGAACACTAGGCATAGCTTCGGTTTCAACACCAAAGTGATTTGCCAGTTCCTGAAGTTCACATTTTCCATCTGCAGCACAGCTTGGACAGTCAACATGATGATTTGATAGGGTTAATTCAACTATCATTTTCCTTCTTTTTCTCAGTGTTTTTGAATTAGTTATTACTTCCATTCCTTCTTCTGCAGGTGTACAGCAGGATCTCTGATATCCACCTTTATTTTCAAATTCAACAACACATATACCACAGGCAGCTGATGGATCAAGATCTTCATGATAACAAAGAGTTGGAATGTTTACTCCAGCTTTTTTAGCTGCTTCCAGTATAGTAGCTCCCTTTTCAACTTCAACTTCGTATCCATCTATTTTTAATTTTATTTTTTCAGACATTTAAACCCTCCTTCATTTCATTTCACATACATTTTGCGGACATACTTTTCTTTCAATATGCTCAAGAATTTCATCTTCAAAATATCTTGTAGCACTTTCAATTACAAGATATGCAGATTGTCCTAATGCACATAGAGAACTCTGCTGCATTGATTCGGCTAAGGTTAACATGTTATTAATATATTCTTCCTTCCCCTTTGCCTTTGTAATATCATCCAGCATATTATACAGATGCACATTACCTATTCTGCATGGTGTACATTTACCACAGGATTCATGTTTAAAAAACGCTAATGTATTTTTGAGCATATCAACTATACAGGCAGTTTGATTCATAACAAGAATTGCTCCCGAACCAAGAACTGCTTTATATTTTCCAAGATGATCATAATCCATTTTTACATCAAGCATTTCTTTACCTATGAAAGCTCCTGCCGCTCCACCTACAAGTGCACATTTAAAATTGCCTTTAACTCCACCTGCATATTTGTAAATAATATCTCTTAAAGTGGTTCCCATCTCAACTTCTATTAAGCCGGGATTATTTACATGGCCTAAAATTGTATAAACTTTTGTTCCCTTAGAGTCTTCAGTCCCCATCTCTCTATACCAGTCATGTCCATTTAATATTATGGAAGGAACATTTGCAAGAGTCTCAACATTATTAACAACTGTTGGCTGATCCCATAATCCTACCTGGCCTGGAAATGGAGGTTTAACTCTTGGATTACCTCTTCCACCTTCAAGAGAATTCAATAGTGCAGTTTCTTCACCACATACATAAGCTCCAGCTCCAATTTTAATTTCAATATCAAAATCAAATCCGGAACCAAAAATATTTTCTCCTAATATTCCATACTTTCTGGCATCTTCAATTGCTTTTTCAGTTCTTTCTATAGATAATTTATATTCACCTCTAATATATATATATCCCTTTTCTGCTCCTATAGCATATGCTGCAATTGCCATACCTTCTATTAATTTATGAGGATCACCTTCCATGATGAGTCTATCTTTGAATGTGCCGGGTTCACCTTCATCGGCATTGCATACTAAATATTTTGGCTTTTTGTCAAGAGGAGCAGTAAAAGACCATTTCAATCCTGTTGGAAATCCAGCTCCACCTCTACCGCGAAGTCCTGATTCTTTAATTTCCTCCACAATATCTTCCGGTTTCTTTTCAGTAACTGCTTTTGCCAGTGCTTCGTATCCATTTACCGCAATATATTCTTCAATATTTTCTGGATCGATCACTCCAGAATTTGATAAAACAACTCTATTTTGCTTTTTTATTTCCTGAGCTGATTCTCTAAAACTAACAACGCTTTTGTCAACTTTTCCATCAAATTTTAGCCTCTGAACTGGTCTTCCCTTCAAAAGGTGCTCATTTACAATTTCTTTAACATCATCAATTGTAACCTCTGTATAGTAAATATCATCCGGTTCAACCAGAATTACAACACCTTTTTGGATAATACCCATGCTACCAGTTTCTACAACTTTTATTTCATCATCTAATCCAGCATTTTTCAGTTCTCTTTTAAATTCTTCTTCTACTCTTCTCGCACCAGCCTGTAAAGTATTATCATCAATTCCAAATAAAACATACTTTGTAACTACACTCATTTTGTCCCCTCCTTATACTCAGTAAGTATTTTTCTAACTTTTTTAGGAGTAAGATTTCCGTATACCTCATCATCAATCATCATAACAGGTGCAACACCACAAACTCCCAGGCATGCAGTTTTTTCAAGAGTAAAAATCATATCGGGAGTTGTTTCTCCAACTTCAATTTTCAGCTCCTCTTTAATAACATCTAAAATATCAATTGATCCCATAAGATGACAAGGAGGAGAATCACACAATCTTATAATATGCTTACCTCTAGGTTTTTCTGAAATCATAGAGTAGAAACTCGCTGTTCCATAAACTTTACTATAAGGAATTCCAATATAATCCGCTATAAGCTGCATATCATCATCTGTTACATAGTTGTAAGGATTTAAATCCTGGAATTCATGTAAAATATAGAGAACATTATCTTTTCTTTTCTCATATTTGTATAAAATTTCTTCCTTTTTCATAGCACTCCCTTCCCAATTTTTTTTATTCTAACTCACCAGTAGTTTTAATTACTGCATCAAAAGGACAAACATCATAACAATTACCACACTTAATACATTCATCCTCTCTTATCTCATGTACAACGCCTCTTTCACCATCTATGCAATCAACTGGACAGTTCTGTGCACATAATGTACATGCTTTACATTTATCAGGATCAATTGTATAAGTTAATAAATCTGTACATACCATTGCAGAACATTTTTTGTTCTCAATATGCTGTCTGTATTCATTTCTAAAATATTTTATAGTTGATAATACCGGATTAGGAGCTGTTTGCCCCAATCCACATAGTGCTGTTTTTTTGATACTTTCACCCAGTTCAACTAGCTTATCAATATCGCCCTTTTCTCCTTCGCCCTTTGTAATTTTATCCAGCATTTTATACATCTGTTTAAGTCCTACCCGGCATGGAGTACATTTTCCACATGATTCAAATGTATTAAAATCAAGGAAAAATTTTGCAGTATTAACCATACAGGTATCCTGACTCATTGCTATAACTCCGCCAGAACCCATCATAGCACCGAGTTCGGTCAAGGATTCATAATCTATTGGGGTATCAAAATATTCTTTTGTAATACATCCACCTGAAGGACCTCCAAGCTGTACTGCTTTTATCTCTTTACCTTCGGGTGCACCGCCACCTATATCATATATTAACTCATTAATTGTAGTTCCCATAGGAACTTCGGCTAATCCAGTATTCTGTATATCTCCTGAAAGAGCAAAAACTTTCGTCCCTTTACTTGATTCGGTTCCAATTGAAGCAAACCAGTCTCCACCTTTTAAAATAATATGTCTAACATTAGCATATGTCTCAACATTATTTAAATTGGTGGGTTTTTCCCATAATCCACTAATTGATGGATATGGAGGTCTTGGTCGTGGGGTTCCTCTTTTTCCTTCAATTGAATGTATAAGAGCTGTTTCCTCTCCACAAACAAAAGCTCCTGCACCAATTCTTACTTCGAGATCAAAATCAAATCCGGAGTCGAATATGTTTTCTCCCAAAAATCCATATTCCTTTGCATCTTTTATAGCTTTTCTAAGACGTTCAATTGCCAGCGGGTATTCCGCTCTAACATATATATATCCTTTAGATGCTCCAACTACATATCCAGCGATTGCCATACCTTCAAGAACTGTATGGGGATCTCCTTCAACAACCGATCTATCCATAAATGCACCTGGATCACCTTCATCAGCATTACATACAACAAATTTTTGGTCTCCCTCTGCATCTTTTGTAAATTTCCATTTTAAATGAGTGGGGAAACCTGCTCCTCCTCTGCCTCTCAATCCTGATGTTTCAATTTCTTTAAGAACTTCATCTCTGGACATTTCGGTTAAAGCCTTACCAAGAGCTTCATATCCATCTAATGCCACATATTCTTCCAGACTTTCAGGATCAATCATTCCACAGTTTCTTAATACTATTTTCTTTTGTTTTTTAAAATAATCAATTTCTTCATGTTTTTTTATTAATTTTTCCGTTTCAGGTGACTTATAAAGCAACCTTTCTACGGGACGTCCCTTAAGAAAATGATTTTCTACAATTTCTTCAACATCTTTTTTCTTTACTTTCTTATATAATATTTCATCCGGATATACAAGTATTACCGGCCCGAGTTCACACGGACCCATACATCCGGTTTCTATAATTCTTATCTCATCTTCCAGACCAGCTTTTTTGATCTCTTCAAGCATCTTCTTCTTAATTTCTATACTTCCACTGGAAAGGCAAGATGCTCCACTACATACTAAAACATTTAATCGTTGAGCCATAAAAACCCCCTGGGATTATTCTTCTTCAACAGAAACTACGTACTCTTCAACAACTTTTCCATTAACAATATGCTTTTCAACTACCTCTTCCACCTTATCAGGATTCATTTCTCCATACACAATTGTTGGCTTATTTTCTTCCCTAATTTCTACAATAGGTTCCTGAGAACTCATTCCTTTTTCTCCTGTTTGAGTTACCATTACATCATCAAGATCTCTTTCATTAATCTCGTTTATAAATTTGTTTAATACTTCTCTTGCTCCTGCAGCAATTCCTGAAGTTCCCATCCCCACAACGACTTTGATTTTTGCATCCTGAGATCTTAATTTTATATTCTTTTGTGCTTTTTCTCTTAATTTTCTTAATTCTTCAAGATTTTTCATAATACCCTCCTATTCATTTTTTTCTTTTTCTTTATATTTTTTTATAATTTCAGAAACTTTATCTCTATCGACATGACCGTATACATCTTCATTAACCATTAATACAGGTGCCAAACCGCATGCTCCAAAGCACCTTGCAGATGTTAGCGTAAACAACCCATCTTCAGTGGTTTCACCTTCATCAATTCCGAGTTTTTGTTTAAAATACTCTACAACTCTATCCGCACCCTTAACATAACAGGCTGTTCCCATACAGATATTTACTACATATTTACCTCTTGGTTCCATACTGAAAAAATTATAAAAAGTAACCACTCCATATACTTTGCTATATGGAACACCCAGCTTATCAGCAATAAATGATTGTACTTCAACAGGCAAATATCCGAAAATTCCCTGCGCCTTGTGAAGAACATTAATTAGTGTACCCGGCATATGTTTTACTTCATTAATATATTCTTCCAGCTTCTGATAGTATTCATTATCAGGTATTTTTACTTTTGCCTCCTCCATCTGACAATCCTCCTTCCAAATTTTATATAAACTTAACTGTTACTTTTTTCACAATAACAAGTAAAATTTTTTATTTTTTGTTCCTTCTTTCACAAATAATAATAATTACAAATAATATAAAATCAACCTTTTTTTAAAAATATTTTGATTTAAGCTTTTTCTTATTTGCTTATATCAAAGGATAAAATAAAAATTTCATGTATAGCTGTTCATTACCTTTAAAAAATTAATTTGAAACCCCTATATAATCAATAAACCCTGATATTTCCCTGTAGGGTATAAAAATCTTTTCTTTTGCCCTGGTAGATGCAATATAGAGTAATCTTTTATTTCTATTGGTTACATACATATCATCAATTCCAAGCATTATTACTATTTTAAACTCAAACCCTTTTATAGAATGAATTGTCGATAGTTTGACATTATTATCCAGAATTAAAAAATTTCTTTTGTTTCTGTAGGAAGCGATATTTTCCAGATTAATTTCCTTGAGCTTAAAAAACTCTGCTATTGTATCAGCAATATTATTCTGTTCGTAGATATTTTTCCTTGGATAAACTATTACAAAATCATTATACATATAATTACTATTCCTTACTTCCCTTTTAATAAAATCTTCTATCCCATTTAGCAATTTAATTAATCTGTTATATCTTTTTATTATAGGTTTCTCTCCCTTATAAAAAAATTCATCTCTTTTGGGCATAAATAAATTTCGAATAAACAGGTTGGCAAATTTCATTATACTGCTGGTATTTCTATAGGGCCTTTTTAATTTGTATTCCATAACCTCCCTATTTTTAAAAAATTTTTGAAAATTCATACGATAAATATCCTGCTTATCATCAATAGCAATAGTTAAATCACTATTTTTGGGTTTCAAAAATTTGAAGATAATGCGATATTCAAGTTCTCCAAGGTCCTGACCCTCATCAACAAATATTACATCGTATTTTTCCAGTTTGTTTTCATTTTTTTTAATATATTTGTATACTTTTTGATAATACATATTAAATTTCACATCATTTTTCTTTTTCCCGTAAATATCTTCACACAAGCTATAAAAATATTTTATATCAATATTTTTTTCCTCGACATTTAAGTTTTCAAGATTAATAATGTTCTCAATATACCTTGAAAGTGATGCTGTAAATGTTAAAAAAAGTACATTATTAATATGGGGGAAATTCATAAGCAGAAATTTTAATCTGTGAAGAAGTATGACAGTTTTCCCGGTGCCTGCAGCACCATGAATTACTTTAATACCTTTCCTCCCATCTCTTGCAATATAGACCTGTTTATAGTCCAGAAATTTATATGTATTTTTTCTTTTTTTATAATTTTTTAAGAAAAGTCCTGTTTTATCAAATAAGAAAGCTTCGGCCATGTTAAAAATATCTCTTACGGGTAAAAATTCAAAATTGATATTTTTAGATATTGAATTTATAAAAAATTTTTTATAGCTTTTTTGTGTTATTCTATTATCAAGCAAAATAAATACACCTTTATCTTTTCTGGAGCGTATCAATCGACCGAATCCCTGTCTAAATTTTATAACGGCATTGTTTAGATAGTAAAAATAATACATTTTTTCATCCAGAACTTTCTTTTTAGATACGAAAAAACCATCGGAAGGAACCGAAAAAGGAGATTTTATCATAATAAGTGATTTAAGGTATTTATTGTCAATATCAACTCCCTCCCACATGGAATATGTCCCAAATATCACATGAAAAAGATTTTCTTCAAATTTTTTCTGATTATATTCATTTATATACAGCTTAATCGCATTTTTTTGGAAAAAATTATTCATTTCCTCTTTTACATAATTCATATCTTCATAGGAGGTAAAAAGAACCATTAGTTTTCCTTCTGTTCTTTTTATATACTCTTTGAGAAATTCAACTACAGCATTAAAATACTTTTCCTTATTTTGGTAATCATATTGGGGGAAATTTTTCGGTATATAATATTTAACATTATTTTCATAATCAAAAGGTGATTTCAGAGAAAGAAACTCAAACCTCTTACCATCTATATTATAAATTTTTTTGAATAATGAGAGCATTATTCTGTCATCCATGAATAAAGTTCCTGATAAAAATACCGAACTGGAAAATTTCTGCCATATGTTTTTTTTTATCCAGTTTCCAATGTAATATGGATATAGTTTATAAAATATCTCGTTGTTTTTGAATACTTTATCAACATAATAATACTTTCTGTGCTTAAAATATTTTTTTAAAAGTGATAAATTGAAACTGATAAAATCAGCAATTTTTCTGGAACTATTTGTCTGGATTAACTTCAAATTATCAACAAATTCGCGAATATCCTCATATTCATAATTTTCAATATTGTTATATATTTTATGCCAGTCCCGGATGATTTTTCCCGCCCTTTTTGAGGATTTTTTTAAAAAATCAAACTGTCCGTATTTGATTTCACCTCCAAGTTCATCAGTAATTATACTTTCTAAATGATGAGCCTCATCAACTATTAGAATTTCTCTATTTTTATACCGGTTTAGCATTAAATCTACAACAAGAAGCCTATGATTTAATACTAATATTGAGGAATTTTTAGCTTTTTTTCTCAACTGCCAGTAAATGCATTCACTGTAATACTCACATTTCTCTCTGTTACAAATCTCCGATTTCAGTTTTTCCCTGTGAGCATAATTAATTTCATAATCATCAAGTTCAGAAACACCGTGATTCATATATAGATTATAAACATATTCTTTTATTTTTTTATTCTGATTAGAATTGATAAATTCTTTCAACCTTCTTTTGCATATATAATTTTTTCTTCCCTTTAAAAAAGTAATATCTATATCTATCCCCAGAAAATTTTTTATAAAAGGCAAGTCCTTATTCTTTATTTGATCCTGTAATTTTTTCGTAAATGTTGAAATTAGAACTTTTTTTGATTTTTCATGAGAATATTTAATAGCATTTATTAAATAAGCAAGACTTTTACCTATACCGGTTGGAGCATTGGCCATCAAATTTTCTGACTTTTTTACTGCTTCAATTATCTTTAAAGCAAGTTTTTCCTGCTGGGGTCTGTATTCATATTTTTTTTTACCGGACAATTTCCCCTTTTTAGAAAATATTTCGTCAATATTTATATCAAAATCAGTTTGTTTTTTATTCTTTTTTGAATTATTTCGTTTTAATTTAAGATTTTTGCTTTGTTTCAATTCCAGTTCTTTATTATCCTCAAGCCATTCATTGTATTTATCCTCAATTTCAAAATAAAACTCTTCCATCTTTTTTACATTTCTAAAATTTTGAAACTCCTTAAATGGATAAACAATTCTGGCTGTAATATAAAAATCATAAATATTTAATACTTCTTCAATTTCACCTATTTTAAATGAAATATATTTATAATATTTTTGAGGATATTTCTTTCTGATCTTATTCCATACCGGTTTGAAATATTTAGCATTTTTGAAATCATCTGCTTTTATTTTGAAATGTTTTTCAATCATTGAAGTAATTTTCATTTCCGGTTTGATTAATATATCTTCGTAATTTTTATCGGTTTTTATTTCAATTTCATAAATGCTGTTTCTGGTATTGAGAAAAGAATTAAAGTTAATAAAAATTTTTCTTTTATTCATCGATGATCAGCATCAATTTCTCTATTATACCGGGGAAAATAGATAGAACAGTATTTAGCATAATTCCAGTATTTTTTCGAGTTTTTTATCATTTTTTGGGCTATTTTTTTTGTTTTCAAAAATAATTTTCTATTTTCAATCACATTCCCAATCTTAAAATCAAGTGCTCCATGCTGCATTTTGCCAAGTAATTTACCGCTCCCTCTCGCTTTCAAATCCATTTTTGCAATTTTAAAACCATCACTGGTTTGACTGAACTTTTTTAACCTTTCAAATGTTTCCTCGTTTATTTTACTGCTAATAAATAATATACAGTAACTTTGCTTGTCCGATCTTCCCACCCTTCCCCTAAGCTGATGCAGCTGCGCAAGTCCAAACCTTTCAGGATGTTCCACCACCAGTACTGTAGCATTTGGAGAATCAACCCCTACTTCAATAACAGTAGTGGATACCAAAATAGAAATTTCATTGTTAGAGAATTTTGTCATAATCTTTCTCTTTTTATCATCTTTCATTCTACCATGTAATAAAGCAACTTCTTCTTCTCCAAAATATTCAACAAACTCCTTATACATTGATTCAGCTGATTTTAAATCCAGCTCATCATTTTCTTCTATAAGAGGATAAACTACATATATTTGATTGTTTTTATTAATTTCCTTTTTTAAAAATTCATACATTTTAATTCGATCTTTTTCATATCGAATACCGGTTTTAATTTCCTTTCTACCCTCGGGCATCTCATCTATTATTGAGATTTCTGTATCTCCATAATAGACAAGTGCGGTACTCCTTGGAATGGGAGTAGCAGTCATTATTAAATAATGGGGGTTTTCACCCTTATTCTTAAGATCTTTTCTTTGTTTCACTCCAAATTTATGCTGTTCGTCTATTAAGACAAGATCTAATTCATTAAATTCAACGCGATCATAAATTAAAGCATGAGTCCCTATTAACAAATCAATTGTCCCATTTTTAACAGCTGAAACTATCTCTTTTTTCTTCTTTTCAGAAACACTGCCCGTTAGGAGCCCAATTTTTACTCCCAATGGTTGTAGGTATTTTTTTATATTTTCATAATGCTGATTAACCAAAATTGTAGTTGGTGCCATAAAGGCAGATTGTTTATTATTGTAAAATGCTATATATATTAAATATGCTGCAACCACTGTTTTCCCGCTCCCAACATCTCCCTGTAGCAAACGATACATAACATTTTTACCTGTTAAATCTTTTTCCATTTCCCTTATTACCTTTTTTTGAGCTTTAGTTAATTCGAAGGGTAAATTATTAACAAATTTCTGTTTCTTCTCTTTATCTACTGTATAAGGTTCTTTTTTTACTTTTTTTCTAAGAGCTTTTCTTTTTTCCATGATATAATTAAAGGCAAGAAACTCTCCAAAAATTATTCTTTTTCTCGATTTTTGTTTCAATTCATTATTTTTTGGAAAATGTATGTTTTTTATGGCTTTTTTCAAATCCATTAATTGATGTTTCTCTGTAAAACTTTCAGGAAATGGGTCTTCAACATATTTTAAATATTTATCAAATGCTTTTCTCACAATTTTTCTCATATAATTCTGGGTAAGCCCCTCGGTTAAATGATAAATCGGCAGAAGAGATTTTATCTGCTTCAATCCCTTCTCATATTCAACAATTTCAGGATGCACTATCTGTAGTTCCCTGCCATAAACTTTTACTTCTCCAAAAACAAAATAGTATTTATCATCGTCCAATTTTTTAAATAAATATTTTGGGTTGTTAAACCAGGTAAGAGTAATACTTCCGTAATTATCATAAGCAAAAACTGAATAGATTTTTTTGCCGGATCTTGTTCTATAGGAAGAAATATTTCCTATTTGTACTATAAAGGATTGGGATTGCCCAATTTCAGCTTCTGTTGTCTTTTTTATATTCCGTCTATCTTCATATTCATAGGGAATATAAAACAGTAGATCAAGAACCGAATCTATATCAAGCCTTTGAAGCTTTTTTGAATTTTTTGGGCCAACCCCTTTAACATACTGAACATTTTTCTCTTTTAACTCATCAAATATTTTCATACATCTTTTGCTATTTTGAATGCTAGCATTCCCTGAAGCCATTTAAAATAAATAACCGAACCATTTTTAAAAAATTTAACAGGATGTTTATTCTTTATTTTATATAAGAATTTACTTCTGTTATTATATTCATTATAAAATAGTATATTATTATCATTATCTATCCAATAAATTTTATTGCTGCCGATTTGTAAACCGGAATTAATTGTTTCTGTTTGTGGTTCAACAGACTCTTTTTTTACTACATCCTTTCCATAAATTGTATATACCTTAATACTATTTTCTAAATAAAGTTCTATACTGTTACCATTTTTAATAAATGCATAGTTTGGCAAAGAAGAGGAGCTTATTTTATCAATCTCATACTCTTTAATGATGTTTCCGTCGTAATCTACAAACTGAATCAGATCCTTATCAAGCCTTCTATATACAGCAATCAAATCATTAAATGCGTATGCTTTTAAACAATTTCCGTTTAATATTTTTTCATAATGATAACCCTGATCTTCTTTCTCATATAACCAAACAGATCCCAGCCTTATCGCGATAAAGTTTTCTTCGTCTATTATGTGAAAATAAGAAAAATTATTCCTATCAGTTATTGTATAAACCTTTTCTTTATTTATATCAATATATTTGATTTTTCCGGAATTTAACCAATGGTAATCTTTAATAAAACTATTATAAAAGATAAAATAAATCTTATCTCCGGTAGTGTTCCAGTCAAATCTTCCCGCCTTCTCAATATCAGCAGAATATAATAATTTTAAATCATCATAAACTTTTATTTTTCCATTTTTATAAGACATAAATTTATTGGTATCTTTATAAAATTTAACTTTACCATCAAATTTAAGTATTTTATCAAATTTTATTTCCTTTTGATAATGGTAGTTTTGCTTTCTCTTTTCCTTTGGCATACTGCTGCATGAATATAAAATAAAAACAGAAATAAGCAGGTAGAAATAAAAAGTTATTTTTCTCATAATATCCCCTAAAAAATTACCTCATTATCCTCTTCATAGGTGCTTAAATTAGATATAATTTCCTTTTTGGTCTGAAGGGAAACTATTTTTATATCATTGTGATGAAACTTCTCGGAATAACTCAAATAAATCTTTCTGTTGAAATTTTTCTCCAGATCATCTAGGGCTTCTCTATAATCATTTATCATGGAATAAAAAATATCCTGGTTGAGTACAACCATAAACTCGTTCTCATTGGATATCCAAAAAGCCTTTTTCAGTGTTCTTATTATGTTAAATACCTGAGTAGTATTTGAATAGATGTATCCCGTTCCCTCACAATAGGGACAGGATTGAGTAACCTGCTTTTTCAAGCTTTTCTTAACTCGCTTTCTTGTCATTTCAACCAGGCCTAATTCAGAGATAGGAAAGATCGTAGATTCAGCTTTATCCCGTTTAAGATTTTTCTTCAGGGTTTCAAAAACCTTTTTTCGATGACCTTTTCTCTCCATATCAATAAAGTCAATAATAATAATACCACCTATATCCCTCAAACGAAGTTGACGGGGTATTTCCTCAGCAGCTTCCATATTTGTTGTAAAAATTGTTTCTTCCTGACTTTTCTTCCCCACAAAATGTCCTGTATTTATATCAATCGCAACAAGAGCTTCCGTCTCATCAAAAACCAGAGTTCCCCCACAATCAAGATTTACCACTTTGCTAATACCTTTATCCAGTGCCGTTTCAATGCCGTAGGTATCAAAGATTGGTATATGCTTTTTATAATAATCAACTTTTGTTTCCACACGGCTTAGATTTTTAAAAATTTTCTTTATATCATTATACTTCTTTTTGTTATCAATTACTATCCTATCAATACCGGAAGCAAGATTTTCTCTAATTATTTTTTCAGAGGATTCAAGATCCCTATAAGCCAGTTTAGGTTTTTTTGTTTTTTTAAATTTTTTAGAAATATTATTCCATATGTTTATTAAATATCTTATTTCATTCTTCAGATCTTTTTCACTTCTTCCCTCACTCGCTGTTCTCATAATAACACCCATATTGTTTGGCACATACTTTTTAGCGACTTTATACAGATGCTTCCTTTTCTTTTTATCCCGGATTTTTCTGGAAACACCTATATTCTTCGAATAAGGAAGCAGTACAATAAAATTACCCGGAATGGATATGTTTGTTGTTGCTTTAGGACCTTTAGTGCCAATCGCTTCCTTAGTAATCTGAATCATAAGTTTCTGTCCCTGATTCAGTATTTTTTCTATTCTCTGTTTTTTATTTTGTTTTTTAATCTGCTTTTTAGTATTAAAACTGTCAACTTCATCTGCATCAATTTTTAAAGTTTCTATATCACTTATATGTAAAAATGCATTTTTCTGTCTTCCTACATCCACAAAAGCAGATTGAATACCGGGTAAAACATTTTGCACAAATCCGATATAAATATCACCTACCAAAGATTTTTCTACATCCAGGCTTACATAAAATTCTACTAAATCATCATTCTCTACTAGTGCCAGTCTTTCTTGACCTTTTTCCACATTAACAAAAATTTCTCTTTTCATTTTAATCATCCTTCCTTAATATTTGCTCTCTGATTGCATTTATTTTATCAAACTCAACAAATTCGTTCCCAAAAATATATTTAAAAATTCTTTTTAACGAATCTTTTCTATTATCATATAAAAAAATTATCCTCTTATCAATTTTTTTAACTTTTTTTATTCCAGTTATCTTAATATTCTTATCTTTTTTGGTATCAAAATATTCCTTTTTACCCTTTTTTAACCTTTTAAAACTTTTTTGGGCATAATCAAAGGAAATTTTTTCAATTTTAAACGGTTTTGTAGAATAATTCCTATCCACATATTTAATTTTCTTTATACAGAAATTATCAGGAAAATATCCAGATAATTCTTTTGCATCCATATCAATTTCTTCAAATGTTCTAAGTACGAAGAAATCGTTTTTTACTGCTACTCCAAGAGGAGGCGGGTTATAGAAACTCAGTTTGGGGTGTGGATTGTATCCCTGTGTAAAAATTAATGGCAAATCCGCCCTAATTAATGAGTAATTGATCAGATTGATCATATCTCTGTGGGAAAGATATCTCATATTGTTTAATCTGCTAAAATAAACAATATATTTATACTTGCTTTTATAATCAAACTTGTCAATTTTCTTTCTAACTACATCCGATGTCACATCTGCTTCATTTAACTGGATATTTTCATTACAAACCCCGCATTTTCTACACCCTTTACTGCATTCATCGGTTTTTATTTCCTTATAAGCTTTATTTTTTTCTGCCTTTAAAAAACTCTTACTAACTCCAATATCGATAATATCCCAGGGTAGTTTCTCATTTATATCGATTTCATCCAGATAGCCTCTATCAATTCGGTGTTTTTTTAGTAAACTTTTCCATCTATCTTTTTTTATATAATCATTCCATCCGTCCAGATAAATATCTTCAAGAACAGCATCCTGTAAAAGTGATGTTAATCTTCTATCCCCTCTTGCAAAAACTCCCTCTAAAAAAGACTTAAATTCATCATTCCAGCTTAATTTTATTCCTCTTTTAATGTTATTTCTTAAATATTCATGAATACTTTCCAATTTTTCTCCTGAAAGTTGTTTTTCCCACTGAAAGGGAGTATGTACCTTGGGACTAAATACAGATACAGAAACACTTAATTTATTTATTTTATTTCTAATTTTATTTACCAGATCAGGAATTGCTTTAATATCTTCGTCGGTTTCTGTGGGGAGACCTATCATAAAATATAATTTTAACCCCTTAAGATTTTTTTTCTTCACAAGTTCAACGGTTTCCTCGATATCCTTTTCAGTTATATTTTTATTGATCACATTACGCAATCTATCAGTTGCTGCCTCTATGGCAAGAGTTATATTGCTACTTTTTATACTTTGTAAATTATCCAATGTATGTTCATCCAGTTTATCAATTCTAGATGATGGTACTTCAAGAGAAATCATTTTCTCATCTGTAAAATTTGAGAGATTTATGAAAAGATGTTTTTTCTCAGAATAATCCATACTACTCAGTGACAACAAAGATAGTGTATCATAACCTGTATTTTCTATCAATTTTTTCGATCTTTTTACAATCTCATCAGGTTTTTTTTCTCTTTTAGGCCTGTAAAAATATCCAGCATGACAAAATCTGCATCCATTCGGGCACCCTCTCATTATTTCAATTGCAGCCCGATTATGTACAATATCGATATTGGGAACAAGTAAATTATTTGAATACTCATGATTTTCGAAATCAAAATTCCTTTTTTTTATTTTATCTGGTATAGAACTATGTTTTTTTTCAAATCCATCAAATTGACCATCAGTAAATTTGTAGGTATAAAATTTTGGCACATAAGCACCTTTGACGTTCTCTGCAATATTTTTTAAAATATTTTCTCTACTTTTTCCTTTTATTCTTCCGCTTTGAATAATATGAACAATCTCCTGCAATCCATCTTCTGCCTCCCCAATAAAAGCAACATCAATGAAATTAGCTATAGGTTCGGGATTAGAAATTACAGGTCCCCCTACAATTATAAAGGGAGAAGATTCTTTTCTTTTCTCAGATAAAAGTTTTATTTCGCTGATTTTAAGCATTTGAAGCATGGAACTGTAGCTTAACTCATACTGAATGGAAAATCCAATAATATCAAAATCTTTAATTGATTTTTTATTTTCTACAGAAAATACAGGAATATTTTTATCCTTCATCATTTTATACATATCAGGATATGGGAAAAAAGCTCTATCACAGGCAATATTGTCCTGTTTATTTAATTCATCATATAGAATTTTTATACCAAGATGTGACATACCTATTTCATAGGTATCCGGAAAAGCAAGTACAACATTGACACCTTTTTCTATATCATCAAATAAAGGTTTGTTATATGAGTTATATTCTCCTCCCAGATATCTTAAAGGATTTCTAATTTTTGATATGTTATTTTCAATGAACTTCTGTATTTTCATTTAAAATATTTTTTTCTCCTCTCCTCTGATTAATCTTTTAATATTTGATTTATGTGTAAATACAATAAATATTACCATGATAGAAATAAAAATATTTATTTCTTTCTGGGACGGATATGCCAGATAAGAAAATATTGAAACATAAACAGCTGTTATTAAAGTTGCAAACGATGAGATTCTGGATAATAAAAGAACTGCAGCCCAAACTACTAAACCGGTTAGGGCTCCCAGCGGAGAAAGAGCAATTATAACACCTAGACCGGTAGCTGCTCCCTTTCCTCCATCAAACTTTAAAAATACAGAATAAACATGTCCTACAATAACTGTAATTGCAGCAATTACTTTAAAATATGGAGAAACTCCACCTACTTGCGAAATAAAATAAACAGAACAGAATCCTTTTGCTATATCAAATAAAAAAGGAATAATTGCATATTTACCAATTATTCTATAAGCATTTGTTGCTCCCACATTTCCACTTCCGTGTTCTCTTATATCTTCACCGGAAAATACTTTCACCGATAAGAACGAAAATGGCACCGCACCCAAAAGGTAGCTTAATATTCCTACAATGATATATTCCATATTTAACTCCTTCTGAAAATAAGCATTATGTTAGCTCCCCAAAAACCAAACTCTCTCCTTATATTATTTTTAATATATTTTTTATAAGCAAAATTTACGAGATCGGGATAATTTGAAAATAAAACAAAAGTTGGCGGATTAACCCCTACCTGTTTTATATGTTTTACCTTTACCCTTTTATTTTTTCTAAGAGGGTGAACATATTTCGAGGTTATATCCTGAAGAAATGAGTTTAAAATGCTATCCTTAACCATCTTATTATTAATTTCAAAAATTTCTTTAGCTTCATCTATCAACTTAAAGAGATTTCTTTTATGTTTTGCAGAAATAAAATGAATCGATGCATAATCAAGAAATGGAGCTTTTTTTCTTATATCCCTAACAAAATCTGTATACGTATTTTCATCTTTATCAACGGCATCCCATTTATTTACTGCAAGTATTATTCCTACTCCTCTTTCATCTGCATATCCAAGTATTTTATCATCCTGATTGGTAAAACCTTCCAGCCCTTCTACCAGATGAATTATAACATCCGATCTATCAATTGCCTTCAAAGACCTCATTACCATATATCTTTCAAGCTTGTTTTTTATATTACTTTTCCTTCTTATTCCAGCCGTATCCACAATAGTATACTGCTGTTTGTTCCTCGTGAATTTTTCATCTATAATATCTCTTGTTGTTCCCCATTTATCGCTAACAACGCTTCTGTATTCTCCCAAATAAGTATTGAGAAGAGTTGATTTCCCGACATTTGGTCTGCCGGTTATTGCCAGATTTATTGAATCATCTTCTTTTGTTTCTTTTTCTTCATGGGTTTTGCCCTTTAATTTTTCTACTATCAAATCCAGCAATTCATAAAGTCCTATATCATGCTTTGCCGATACAGTTATTATATCTTCAAATCCAAGCTCATAGAGATCGTAATAATTTTCAATTTCTTCCCTTTTTTCACATTTGTTTTTTACCAAAATTATATCTTTTTCTGTTTTTCTTAAACGATCTGCAATTTCATAATCATAAGAAGCCAGCCCCTCTTTGCCATCTACAAGAAAAAGTATTAAATCTCCCTCTTCAATTCCAATTTCAACATTTCTATATAACTCCTCAGCAAAATCATCATCTTCTTCAAGTGCCAGCCCTGCAGTATCAATAAGGCCGAACTGAATGTTCTGCCATTTAGCATGACCGTACAAGCGGTCTCTTGTTACCCCCGGTCTGTCATCAATAATTGCCTTATTCTTTCTAATTAGTTTGTTAAATAATGTAGATTTCCCCACATTGGTTCTGCCTATAATTGTAACATACGGTATATTTTTCATTCTGCCACCTTTTTAATCAGACTTTTTGCATCTGAATTTACAAATTCTATTTTACCTTTTCCGATTTTAATTAAATCATTTTTATGATAATCATCAAGAAGAAGATTCTCCTCATTTAATACTATGTCGGGAATTAATATTTTATCATAATCATCTTTTATATTCTGTATTTTTCTTTTAATATCTATTCCAGTTAACAATCCTGTAACCGTTATATTCTCTCCAAAAAAATCGTTAACAACCGGTAAAAGCTCAATTGTTATTCCATAGTTTTTAATTTTTTTTATAAACCTTTCTAAAACTTTTTTCCCATCAACGGATGTTATTATACCAATTTTTTTACTTTTATCAAAATTTTTATTTTTCAGAATATTCAAATTTCTGTCAAACTCTTCCTTAAAGACCTGATACATCCCTACACCATCTTCATAAATCTCATATTTTTTGTATTCGGGAAATTCCTTATCTGCTTTAATATAAAACTCATCAGTTATATAAACCAAAGGTTCTTTATATTCATCAAGAAATTTGTTCTGATATTTTTCTGCTATTTCGATTACTTCTTTTGCTTCTTTTTTATTATAATCGTTTAAAGAGTACATATTATCCCTAAAACATGTTAATCCTACAGGGACCAAACTTACTGTTTGAACAGCAGGATATAATCCCGTTAAAAAATCGAGTGTTTCGATTAAGTTTTCTCCATCATTTATTCCCGGCATTAAGACAACTTGAGTGTGAAGCAAAATATTCATATCCTTCAGTTTTTTTAATTTCTTTTTTATATTTATTATCTTTTTTGATTTTAAAATGTCAGCTCTTAATCTTTTGTCCACGGTATGCACAGAAACATAAAGAGGAGACAGATTCAGCCTATCTATTCTTTTATAATCTTTCTCAGTCATATTGTTTAATGTTATATAGGCTCCATAAAGAAAAGAAAGCCTGTAATCATCATCTTTTATGTAAAGAGATTTCCTGCATCCATCCGGCATTTGAGATACAAAACAGAAGATGCAATTGTTATTACATCTTCTAATTTTAAAATTCTCTACAGTTAATCCTAAATTTTCTGTATTGAGAAAAAACTTCCCTTTATTTTTAATTTCAATCTCTATATTTTCAAAGTTAGAATAATATAAAATATCTAACTGATCAACAGCTTCATATCCATTAATTTTCTCTATAATGTCGTTTTCTCTTATACCTTTTTTATAACTTTGTGAATTTTTTTCAACTTCAATTATTTTTAGCATAAATTATTTATTGTTTGTATTAGTAGGCAGTTTTAATAGCAAAAGTAAAGCTTTTTTCCTCATCAGCTTTTAAATAAATATTAAATCTCAGATTTGTACTTTCGGGATCTTCTGTTTTTACATCACTATTAATTAATTGCATATAACTATTTCTTCTAAAAATAGCAACTACTTCAGTTCCTTCCTTTTTTCTATTTTTTAATGTTACCTTATATATATATTTATAAACACCATCGGAAAGCTTCACCCTTGATTGAAGCTCAGTTTCTCCTATAACATCAAAAGCATTTCCAATATTAACTGAAATTTTTTCGTTTCGTGGTGTATGATCTATACTGTCTTCCCCCAAAAATTGGGATCTATCATTACTATCCTTTTTGTATACGGAAACAACACCCGCAGGCATGGCAATACCCAGGTTATTCGCTTTAGTATTATCAAACTCCATAGAAACATTTACATCTTTATTATTCTGACTAATGATATAGGTTAATTTTTTTTCAACTTTTATTTCCACCGGACTAAAAAGAGGAATTTCCTTATTTTGATTATTATTTATAGATATCGGTCTTTCAACTGTATATAAGTGATATTCCGAAATTTTTTCTTCACTTACATCTCTTCTGGCTTCATCTACCATCATTTTTGTTCTCAGCTGAGGTCCTTCTGCCTGAGAAACTTTTTGTACATCTCCTGCCATTAACTGCAAATTCACATCCTCAAACATTTTGCCGCTATTATTTTTCAGCATAATCCAGCTGTTTAAAACACCTTCTTTTTCATTTTCATTCAGATTTAAATTGTATTTTGCTTTCCAGGTAATATCATTCATAAGATATGAAATCTTAAAATCAACATCTCTGGAAGTATTACTTTTAATTTTCCAGGATAGGGTTGGTTCGATGATCAAATTATTACTTCCCTGAAACAAAAACTCTCTAATTTCATCTGTATCAATTGAAATATATTTATCATTTTTTTCCAGTAGAATATTATTTCCATAAGTAGAGATAAGTTTTCCTTTATACTGTTTGCCGCCTTTAGTTAAAAATTCCACCTCGCTTCCAAGTAATTTATCTATCAATTTATTCATGTTTACAAGGTCATAATCATAATTTTGTTCTAATATTTCAATTTGATTTTTATAATTTTGGGGAAAAATTAAAATAGAACCTGTATCAATTTTGGTAGGCACCTTTCTCAAACTGTAATCATCATGGGTACCTCTTTTTAAATCAAGTTCAAATACCTCATTATAAAGTCCATAATTCCCATTATAAACAGTCAAATTGCCATCTGCAAAACTCAGGGTTGCTAAAATACATAAAATAGCTAAAAAAAATATTTTTTTCATAATCCCCCTCCTTATTTTGTTTAATTATATGTTAAATTTGGATTTTATTCAATGAAATAATAATTATACAATTCTAATTTATTATATTAATAAAAAAAGTTTTCGATAGTGTACTACAGCATTCAGATAATGTTTTTTAATAATAAAGAAATTCCATATAAAAACAAAAATAGCTTCAATTTAATTGTCTATTGTGTGCTTATGTCTTGAAATATTTCAAATAAAAGTTATAATTTAGGTATATATGAAAGAGAATTAAATTTAAATGAGAATAATAAGGAGTTATTTTGAGCAATGAAAATTTTCTTTATTTTAAGCATAATCACACATACATAATTAAACTTGTTGGGGAAGTAAGATATACCATGTGTCCTGATCTCGATAAGTTTATCACCCTTATCTTCGGAAAAAATACTATTGAAAATATCATAATAGATCTCCGTGAAACTGAATATCTTGATAGCACCTGCCTAGGTCTTCTTGCCAAAATGGCTAATTATTTGCTCAATACAAGGGATAAAAAACCTACTATAATTTCCAATAAGGAAAATATTAATCATATATTAAAAGGAGTAGGATTCAATAAAGTCTTTCATATAATCAGACGCTATCCCAACGATATTGATGAGCTTAATGAAATTTCTATTGATGATAGAGACAACCTTGATACTGACATGGGCAAAATGATCATGGATGCTCACGAAGCTTTATTTGAATTAAATGAAAAGAATAAAGAAACTTTTAAAGATGTAGTAGAAATATTTAGAAAGCAGTATGGAAATCATAATGATTGCAATAATTGAGTATTTTTCTGTGTAATTCAATAAATTACTTATAAACTATTAAATTAAAATTTATTTTGCTGTAAATAAAAAAACTCCTGCCCCTAATCGGAACAGGAGTTTTAAATTGATATTTATAATTCTATTTACAGTCTATTTAATGCTTTTTGCAGAATGTCAAGAGCATCTTTAACTTCTTCTTCAGTAATATCCAGGAAAGGTCGTAATCTTATTGATTTTTCTCCGCACCCAAGAACTATCGCACCTTCCTCAAATAACAGTTCTTTATACCTATCTCTGGTTTCTGAATCTTTTAAATCAAAAGCAATCATTAATCCTTTACCTCTGATATTGGATATATTACCATCTAAATTTTTAATTCCTTCTAATAATTTTTCTCCCATTTTCGCTGCATTTTCAACCAGATTATCTTCATCAATTATTTCCAGATATCTCTGAGCCCGTACCATATCAATAAGGTTTCCACCCCAGGTGGAATTAATTCTGCTTGATTCTTTAAATACATGATTTTCTACTTCATCAACTTTTTCGCCTACAAAAATTCCACAAACCTGAGATTTTTTACCAAATGCCAGAGCATCGGGAGTTACACCGTAATGCTGATGAGCCCACCATTTTCCTGTTAAGCCCATGCCTGATTGAACCTCGTCAACAACAAAAAATATTTCATTTTCATCACATATTTTTTCAATTGCCTGCATGAATTCACTTCTGAAATGATTATCTCCACCTTCACCCTGAACAGGCTCGATAATAAGTGCAGCAATATCATTTTTCTGTTCAGCAACAATCTTTTTGATTTTGGACAATACTTTTTCTTCCTTTTCTTTAATTTTCTCAATATTGTCTTCAATAGGAAATTCAGCCTTAGGATTATCTACTCTAGGCCAGTCAAATTTTGGGAAATATTGGGTTTTTCTCGGATCAAAAGTGTTGGTTAGTGAAAGAGTATACCCTGTTCTTCCATGAAAAGCCTGTTTAAAATGAAGAACTTTAAAATCTTCAGTGTTTTTGTATCCTTTTTCTTTATTTTTCCTTGCTTTCCAGTCAAAAGCTACTTTTAAAGCATTTTCAACAGCTAAAGCACCTCCGGAAATAAAAAATTGATATTTCATATATTCCGGCATTGTCAGCTCTGCCATTGTATCTGCAAACTCAGCAAGCTCTTTGGTGTAGATATCACTATTGGATGGTTTTACAAATGCATTTTCACCAAGTTTGTTTTTAAACTCTTCATTAAAAACTTTAGGATGACCGTGACTGATTGGTAATGAGGCAAAAAAGGAAAATAAATCTAAATACTTTTTATCTCTTTTTGCATCATAGAAATAACTTCCTTCACTTTTCAAAGGATCATAAACCACATCAAGTCCATCTGCTATCATGTGTTTACCAAGAACCTTGTGTACATTTTTAGCGTTTACTTTTTCCATATATTAAACCTCCTTATTTTATTTTCCAAATCAAGAATAATTTAAATTAAGTTTATGTCAAGCCACATTTTTTATATCGTTTTTACTCTATAACTTTTAAGTATTCCATTATAAGTTTCACAACTTTTTTCATATTTTCATAATCGATTTTTTCCTTTTTTGAATGAACATCCTCCATACCGATACCAATAACTACACTTTTTATGCCCTTTTCATTGAAAATATTTCCATCATTTCCACCGTTATTTTTTATGAGCATCTGTTCTCTATTCAGGTTTTTCCCTGCTATTAAGAGGTTTTTTATAAAAGAACTATTTTTATTAATAGTAAAAGGTCTATAGCTATCTTCTATTTCATAGCTAAATTTGGGAAATATTACTTCATTTTCAATAGTTTTATTATAGTTTCTTATAATTTCCCATGAATTTTCTATAATTTTATTAATGTAATAATTAATTTTCTTTTTATCGTGTGATCTCACTTCTCCCGAAATTCTGGCATAATCTGGAACTATATTGGTTTCGCTTCCACCTTCAACAGTACCGACATTTGCTGTAGTTTCAAAATCCAGCTGCCCGGTATCAATCGAGGATATTATATCTGCAGCTATCTTAACAGCGTTAATTCCTTTTTCGGGAGCCATAGCTGCATGAGAAGATCTACCTTCAATTTCCAAAAAATACTTTTTCTGTCCTATAGAGGCAAACCCTATTTTATCGATACCTTTCATATCAAAAACCATTGCTTTATTATTTTTGAATTTAGCTGTATCAAAATTTTTAGCTCCAAGCAGACCAATTTCTTCAGCTACGGTAATTACCACTTCAATATCACCATGCTTAATTTTCTTCTTTTTCAATTGATTAATAATCTCTAAAATTATTGCTATCCCTGCTTTATCATCTCCACCAAGTACGCTATTTTCATCACTTTTAATAATAGTTCCTTCAATATGGGGGTTTTGTTTTTCAGCAGGCACAACCGTATCCATATGGGCACTTAATATTATACCCTCTTTATTAGAATTTCCTTCTAAAATTGCATATATATTGTTTGCATTTGATCCGATCTTGTCCCCTGTATTATCTGTCTCAACTTTAAGCCCCATATTTTTTAATTTTTTAATAAGATATTCATATATATTCTTTTCATTTTTTGAAGGAGATGGTATTTTTACCATCTCCATAAAATTATTAAACATCTTTTCATCTTTCATTATATAATTTCCTCAATCCTATCCATTGCTTTTTCAATATTCTCTATTGAATTAGCAAAAGACATTCTTACAAAATTTTCATACCCAAAGGCTTCACTGGAAACAGTTGCAACATTTGCTTCTTCTAAGAAGAAATGTACTACATCATCGGAATTATCAAATCCTTTATTTTCAATCAATTGTGATACATCGCAGAATATATAGAATGTACCTTTTGGCACCTTGCATATAATTCCGTTCATTTTGTTTAATCTTTTAACAATATAATCTCTTCTTTTTTGAAATTCAATGTACATATCGGTTACTTCATTCTGTTCATCGGAAATTGCAATTTGAGAAGCATATTGTGCTATCGAGTTTGGGCATGATGTTACCTGACCCTGCAGTTTACCCATCTGTGAAATAATTTCTTTTGGTCCGAGTGCAAACCCGATCCGCCATCCAGTCATAGAATATGCCTTAGATACTCCATTAATTAAAATCGTTTTTTCGGGATAGTATTTTGCAACATTATGATGTTCAACATCTTTATATACAATCTTTTCATATATTTCATCTGAAATTATCCATAAATCATTTTTTCTTGCTATATCTGTTATCTCTTTAATGGTTTCTTCACTGTATACAGCTCCCGAAGGATTGTTAGGAGTATTTAGCAATATCAATTTTGTTTTACTGTTTATTTTCTTTTTCAACTTCTCTATATCCGGTTCAAAATCGTTATCAGGATCGGTTTTGATAATAACAGGATTTGCCTTTGCCGTTTTAACCTGTTCAGGATAGGATACCCAGTAAGGTGAAAATATTATTGCTTCATCATTTTCATTTAATAATGTAAAAATCGAATTCCACAATGCATGTTTTGCCCCTGCAGAAACCAATATGTTTTCAAGATTATAATCTAATCCATATTCATCTTTAAATTTTTGTTTGATTACTTTCTTTAAATCTGAAGTTCCCGAAGAAGTAGTATACTTGGTCATATCTTTTTCTAATGCTTTTATGGCAGCATTTTTTATATACTGTGGAGTTGGAAAATCAGGTTCACCTACTCCCAGTGATATTATATCTTTCCCTTCTTCTTTTAATTCCGAAACCTTCTGGTTCATCGCCAGGGTTGGAGAATCTGACAATGAACTTACTCTATCTGATATATTCATAATATCTCCTAACTATTTAATAATGCAAGGCAAGCAGTATTTACAATATCATCTACACTGCAGCCTCTGGAAAGGTCATTATAGGGCTTAGCTAAACCCTGAATAATTGGACCAACCGCTTCTGCATCTGCGAATCTTTGAACCAATTTATAACCAATATTACCTGCTTCAAGGGATGGGAATATTAAACAATTAGCATTTCCAGCTATTGTGGATTCAGGTGCTTTCTTTTTTGCAACTGCATTTAAAAGTGCTGCATCCGCCTGAAGCTCTCCATCGTAATCAAAATTTACTTTTTTCTCATCCAGCAGTTTAATTGCCTTCAATATATTATCAACTTTCTCATGTTTGGCACTCCCTTTAGTAGAAAAACTTAAAAACGCAACTTTCGGATTAACTCCTAAAAGATTCTTAAAAGTCTCAGCTGAACTCTCGGCAATAGTTGCAAGCTGCTGAGAATCCGGATCAGGAACTACTGCGCAATCAGCAAAACCCAAAATCCCCTTATATCCAAATTCCTTTTTGTCGGTAATCATAATAAACACTGAAGAAATAGTTTCGATATTTTTTTTGAGTCCTACACCTTTAATAGCTGCTCTCAAAACATCACCTGTTGGATGTGATGCCCCAGCTACTACAGCATCTACATAGTTCATATCCAAAAGCATAGCACTATAATAAAGATTATCTTTAAGCTGTTCTCTGGCATCTGCCTTCGTTATACCTTTATGTTTTCTTTTTTCATAATACTTTTGAACCATCTTATCAAAATCAGGACCGTTTTGAAAATTTATAATTTCTATATTTTCTTCAGCTATATCAATTTTGTCGGATTCTCCAATTAAAACAACCTTTTTGACAAGCTGCTCATCCACAAGTATCTGAGCAGCTTCTATAACGCGGTTATCTTCGGTTTCAGGTAAACATAGAATCTTCTTTTCTCCTCTACTTTTTTCTCTTATTTTTTTTATAAAATTCATCTATTCCCCTTTATTACTATTTTAGAAGATGTACGCATAAACCGCTTCTTAGTTTCGGTTCGAACCATGTTGATTTGGGGGGCATAACTTTATTAGCATCTGCAACATCCATTAGCTGTTCAATAGAGGTGGGATACATTGAAAAAGCGACCTTATATCCATCATTTTCCACAAGTTTAACAAGCTCTTTCATCCCTCTTATTCCGCCCACAAATTTTATTCTTTCATCGGTTCTTGGATTTCCAATATTTAATATAGGAGAAAGTAAATTCTTTTGTAAAATAGCTACATCAAGTGACTCAATAGGATCGTTTTGATCAAAGCTTTCCTCTTTTGCTTTCAGTTTATACCATTTGCCATCAAGATACATCCCAAAAAAGTGTTTTTCGGACGGTTTATAAAATTTTTCTTTTGAGCCAAATTCTTCCACTTTGAAATTTTGCTTGATTGCATCTATAAATTCATCTTTTGACATGCCGTTTAAATCTTTAACAACCCTATTATAATCCATTATATACATCTGATTATGTGGGAATATTACTGATAAAAAATAATTATACTCTTCATTACCTGTGTGATTATCATTTCTTTTCTTCTTAAGGTCTCTTGCCCTTTGAGCTGCTTTAGAACGATGATGCCCATCGGCAATATAAAGAGTATCAATTTTATCAAATTCATTTTTGATTTTATTTATTGCATCGCTATCATCAACGACCCAAAAGGTGTGCTCAACTTCTATTCCATCATCACTTTTGAAATTATAAACAGGTTTATTATTTTCGATATAGTTTTGAACAATATTATCAATTTCTTTTTTTGCTTTATAGGTTAAAAATACCGGACCAGTATTAGCATCTAAAGTATCTACATGTTTTGTTCTATCCTCTTCTTTTTTCTTTCTAGTATGTTCGTGTTTTTTTATCACGCTTTGTTCATAATCGTCCACAGATGCAGCAGCCATCAGACCTGTTTGAACGTGGTCGTTCATCTTTTGCCGATAAATATAAAAACATTCTTTCTCATCCTGAATCATCCAGTTTTTGTTAATAAGCCTATCAAGATTTTCTTTAGCTTTTTGATAAACCTTATCATCGTATAAATCAATATCTCTTGGCAAATCAACCTCTGGTTTAACTACATGCAAAAATGAGTAAGGATTGTCCTTAACCTTTTCTCTTGCTTCTTCAGAATCCAGTACATCATATGGAGGAGAAGCAATTTCATCTACCAAATTTTCCTTTGGTCTAAGTCCTTTAAATGGTTTTAATTCAGCCATCAAACCACTCCTTTCTAAATTTATTATTAACCTAAACTCAACAATTTATTTCGTTAATTGAATAATAATTCAAGAATAAATAATGTCAATAATTAATAAGAAAGAAAATAAGTTTATATTCTATAATACTATTTAAAAACAAGTTTGTTGATATTTGCTCGAATAGGATAAATATTTAACCGTTTACGGGAAGCATTATAATGAATTTTGTTCCCTTATTTTTTTCTGATTCAACATTAAGCTTTCCATTATGAATTTCTGTAATAATGAAATATGATATGGAGAGTCCAAGACCTGTCCCTTCACCAACCGTCTTAGTAGAGAAAAAAGGCTCAAATATTCTATTTTCAATCTTCTCATCTATACCAATACCATTATCTTCTATTTCAATTTTAGCAAAGTTATCCTCAGAGGAGATCCTTAATATTATTTTATTTCGATTATGATTTTTTTGGGCCATTGCCTGAGCACTATTCTTTATCATATTTAAAATAACCTGCTGAATCTTGCCTTTATCACATTTTATTTTTGGAATATTTTCATATTCTTTTATAAATTTTATATTTTTGATGTCATACTTTTTTTTAAAATCAAAATCATTTTTAGCAACTTCTACTGTTCTATCCAGGATCTTTTGTATATTATAATATTTTTTTCCCGTTTTATTATCCTGCCCGAACTCGAGAATATCTTTTACAATATTCGCTGCCCTTTTAGAAGCCTGTTTGGCATTTTCAAGTAATTTATAAGCTTTTTGCTTTTCTAAAAAAGCGACTATTTTTTCATATGATATTTCTAATTCTTCAGCTATTTCTCGCCCTTTTTTATTATCTTTTTTTAATCTATTTATCAAAACTTCTGTGTTGCCAAGTATTGCAGCCAGTGGATTATTTATCTCATGGGCCAGCCCGGAGGCAAGTCCTCCTACAGCCATCATTTTTTCGGAATGGGCAACAATTTCCTGTAATTTTCTTCTTTTTGTAACATCATCAATCCGGATTACAGCTCCATCCACACCATTTTTATTTAAAGGATAAATCGTAATATCCTTATACCGTTCATAATCTTCCTGTTTTATTAAAATATTTGTTTTTTCTACTATTCGATTTTCACCAATAGCAGTGTTAATATCATACATTATACTATCATAATAATCCAGGGCATTCATAATATCTTTCCCAATGTAATTATGAGATATTCCAAGACTTTTTTCAGCTTTATTATTCCAGTAAGTAATTTTACCTTTCTTATTTACCGTAATTAGGATAGAGGGCATTGAATTTGTAATATTTTCAAGAAATATTTTAATGCTGCCTAATTCACTTTCTATCTTTTTCTGCTCCGTAATATCCAGATGGGTTCCAATCATTCTAACAGGATTATTTTTCTCATCCCACTCAAATATTTTTCCTTTATCAAGAATCCATATGTAATTATTATGTTTGGTACAAACTCTATATTCAGTTTTATAAATACCTGTTTCGCCATTTAAATGTTTTTTTAATTCATTTTTTACCCAGGCTCTGTCGGCAGGATGAATCCTCTCTTCCCATTCCAAAAAATTATCATCAATTTCAGAGAGTGAATATCCAAGCATCTCGGCCCATTGAGCATTATATATAAGCTCATTGGTTTTAACATTCCAGTCCCACATGCCAAGTTCTCCCCCCTCCAGGGCTAGTTCCAATCTTTTTTCTTTCTCAACAAGTTTTTTTTCATATTCCTTCCTTTTTGTAATATCTATAACAGATATTATCCCTGCAGGGTTTCCGTCATATTGAACATGGGTTCCTGATAAATATACCCACTTCTCCTCCCCTTTTTTTGTTAATATTTTAAATTCATATCTTTTTTTAACATCCCATCCTTTCTGTCTTTTTTGCCCTCTTTTTTTGACAATCTCTTTATAATTCGGATGTACAAATTCCCAAAAATACATATTTTTGAGTTCTTTTTCAGAATATCCCGTTATTTCCACGGCAACTTTATTCGCAAAAACCCATTTGTTTTTTTGATAGATCATTATAGCAACAGGGGAAACATTTGCTAATCTCGCAAATTTCTTTTCACTTTCCTCGAGAAGTTCATTTTTCTTTTGTATTTGTCTGGCTAAAACTAGATATCCCATATAAAAAAATAAGGAAAGAACAATCAATCCAAAAATTGCATAATAAATTTCATTATTTAGCTTTTTTTGATGGGTATGTAAAAGTAATTTATTAATTTTGTTTTCCTTTAAATCAATTTCATACAGATAGTCTTTAATAATATTATATAATTCTTTTCTATTTTTCTTTATAATTAAGAGATAAGGGTTATAAGATATTATCATATTAGTTCTATGTAAATTATCAATACCTTTTAAAATATCTATTCTATTTAATACTGAAAAATTAATTTTTTTAGTTTGTAGATTATTAATTATATCTTCCCTTCTTTTTACGTATCTAATATCACATGGAATCGAATATCGATTGTTTAAAACAGTTTTAATTTTATTAATTTCTTTATGATAGGTGTATATCTTCACTGGTTTTTCTCTATAAAGATTATATTCCAGCTGATTACTGCAAATTTTAGTCCAGTCAGTAAAATAATTAAGAACATTTAAATTTTTATAGTTCGAAGAAATGAATTTATCACTATAAACACAGATAATATCTAAGTTTGAATTTAAAAAACTATTTTTATCTACTTTTTTCTCCAGCAAGACATAGTTTAATTCTAGTTTTTCTTTTTTTGAAATTTTTTTAAATAAATTAAATACAGACCCTTCTGTGCTGTTTTTTTCATTGATATATATATAAGGCTTCTTTTGAATGAACCCTAAATTAACTTCCTTTTCTGAATAGATTTTAAAAGTGATAACTACTACAAGGATAATAATAAAACCAATCTTTTTCTTAATCACAATTATCGCTATCTCCAATTAAACTATCAATTTCTTTTTTAATTTTTTTGAAACCATTCAAAGGTTTTTTTATGATATTCTTACTTAAATTGGCACTATTTTTTAATTCTTTTTTTAATGTATAATCAGAAGATCCGGTATAAATTATATATTTTAAATTATTATATTTTCTTTCACAACTTAAAATAAAATCCTCCCCGTTCATTCCGGGCAATCTAAGATCAACTATAATTACATCAAATTCATCAATTTTATATTTTTCGAATGCTTTTTCGGCTGAATTTACGATACTAACATTCATGTTATAATCCTGAAGATACTCTTTTAAACCAAAACTTAAAGACTTATTGTCATCAACAAGAAGAATCTTTATTCTTTTCATTTTCTCACCCCCATAAATCTATTAATTATATCATTATTTTAATAAATCACAATAATATAAAAAAAGTGGAAACCTGTAAAATATTTCTATTTAAAACCGATATGAGTATTTGAAGCTTGACTTTTACAGTACAATGATTTAATTTTTTATTAAGGAGGTATTTTAATGAAAAAAAATTTAATATTTATTATTCTGGTTTTTTTTATATTTTCCTGCGGGAAAAAAGGACCGATAGATCTATCGACAGATTATTCCGATTCAAATATTAATGGTCCAAGCGAAGAAACCACAATCAGTCTTAAAAATTACTATACAAATCGAACAGATTACGATTTAAACAGCCACCTTGAACTTTGGGTAGGGTTTTCCAAAAATAGAGAAGTTCGTAGTTTAATTGATTATAATATTTCCGAAAACATCAATCTTGATAATGGCCCCTTCTATTTGAAATTATATATAGCGAAAAACATGCTTGATAATACATCCTTCAAGATTGCAAGATGCACAGCGGAATGGAAAAATTCAGAAGCAACCTGGGAAGAACGAATTGATGGAACCAGCTGGAACTGGACTGAGGATATTACAAATCCCATCACTGTAACTGAAGAGAACATTAAATACGATGAAAACCAAGAACTAAATTATGCTGAAATAGATATTTCCAGTTATGTTGAATACTGGAAAAATAATCAATCAGAAAATTATGGATTGGTGATTTATTCTGAAAGCCAGCAGCAGGATTACAACATCATATCATTTCACTCAACCAATAGTAACAAGGATAACAAACCGGTTATAACCTATGAATATACAAATGAACAAAATGAAACTGTTGATGAAGAAATTAATGCTTATGCAGATATTCATATAGCCGAAAGTTTTACTACTACCAATCTATCTTCAACAACTATTATCGGAGACGGATATAATCCTGTGTTTACTATTGATTTTGATGAGAACAACATAGATCCAAAATGGGAGATATTAGATGCTCATCTTGTATTTTCCAACTATGATACAGAAATTTTAGAAACAACCCTTGATATTTCTCTTAATGATATCGACAAAAATCAGGATTATTTATTTTCTGCTATTGTTAAAAATTCAGATGCTGAAAATTTCTCTTTTTCAAGCAGCATAAAAAGCCCTATGGAAAATTATGGGGGTAATTTTTCTGTAAATGTTACAGATATTTTAAATCAGAGAATAAATCATGAGAATCCTATCAGTATTCTTTTATTTCCAACCTATCCTAAAACTATGCTAAGAGCTGTTGAGTTTTTGTCCGCCCCCGAACTGAAAATAACATATAGAGAAAACCCAGAAGGATAAGGTGATTTTAATGAAAAAATTTCTCATATTATTATTTATAATTACAACTTTTTTTACATTTATAGCTGCTGATACCTTTATTACCCTTCATAGTTTTGGAAGATTAAACAATGTCGGTGATATTAGAAGCATGTCCATGGGTTTAAGGGGGATTTCACTAAACGATAATATTAATTCCTCAACATTAAACCCGGCACTTGCAACCAAAAGCGATAGGATAATTTTTAATTTAGGAGAAACATATTCGTTTAATAAAATGAGCTATAATATACTTGGAGAGGATAAAACAAGAGGAGATTTTGAAGTTCCCTATTTAAATATAGTTTTCCCCCTTCCTATAGATAATTTAGCATTATCAGCTCATTATAATTCTCCTGTTAATTCAAGATTAAGACTGGAATTTGAACAAAATAATGAAAACATAATAGAAAAATTCAATAAAAATATTAATTTTATTCAAAGTGCCGTTTCATATAAAGTTTTTAATTACCTATCATTATCCACCGGAATGATCTATATTTTTGGCAATGAGGAAAACAGCTATAAGATATATAATGGAACTTACTACAACAAGTTAACAGAAGATTCATGGGAATATCAGTACGAGGGGTATGGAACTATTTTTGGAGCTAACTTTAACTACTCCAATATTAATGTTTCTCTTTCATACCGCCCTGCTGTAGATGTTAATATTAATAAATCATTCGATAATATTGCACAGGGAAAGAGCAGCTTTGAATATCCCCAAAGCATAATGTCGGGAATTAGCTATTATTTAAAAAATTCTATATTTTCCATAGAATATATAACAGAAAACTGGGCTAATTTAGATTATGAAGATTATAAAAAATACGAAATGGAAGATATGCAGAAAATAGCAATTGGATTTGAGCATAATTTTGAAATTAGCTATTCCAGCAATACTGTTAAAAAAAATATAGAACTCCCCCTAAGAGCAGGATTTTACTATCAGAAAGGATATTACAAGGAGGGAAAAGAATACGGTTTAACTATAGGAACATCTGTCAAACCTTTCAATACTGATAATGCAAATTTTGACATTTATATGGGAATTGGAAAAAGAGAAATGTTTTTTGATTCTGAGTATGAAGAAACCTATTTCACCTTTGGAGCTTCTTTAAGAGCATACGATAAATGGTATAAATAAAATTTAAAACATAAATTTGAATATAAACTATATTAAAACAAGTAGCCAGCCGGGAAGTTTTTTCCCGGCTTTTTTTTATAAATCAATAAGAAATTGCAAAAGAGACTATTAATACTGTATTTCCTATAATATTACTAACTTTTTTTTATCATTAAGAAAGTTAAATCATCCGTCAGGTCATCCTTAGATTTTAAATCAAAATATTTAATCACATCCTGAATTTTTATATCCAAACTTTGTATGGATTTTCTCAATTTTTCTTCCTGTTTTGATGTCTGTTTTTCATCCATTATTTCCAGGATCCCATCGGAAAATGCAAAAAAAATAAATTTTTCAGGTAAATTTAATTCGTACTCGTTGTAATCAGCAAATCTGAATAAACCCACCGGTAAATCTCCCGTATACAGTTTTTCATAATCATTCCCATCATATAAAATAGGATAAGGGTCCTGTCCCGCATTTACATAAAATAACTTGTTGTTTTTTAAATCAATCACTCCATAAAACATTACAAGATATTTATCAAGTTTTATATCGCAAATTTCTTTATTTAGCTTTTTTACAAATTGTTCAGGATTGATAATTGTATTTTCCAAATCATTTTTAAAACGTTTGTAATAATGTTCGAAAATATTTTTAATAAGAATTGTCAAAAATGAAGAAGCTACGCCGTGGCCGGATATATCAGCCAAAAAGTATACAGCATAATCTTCTGATACCTTTTTATAGTCCACAAAATCCCCGCTTAAATATAGCGAAGGTAATATTATCCTTGAAAAATGCAACCCATCAAATTTTTGATTCTGGGGTGGTAGAAGATTGAACTGTATTCGCCTGCCGGCATTTTGCTCACTTCTTAACACTTCAAGACTTTTGGAAAGTCGTAAATTAGTTTCATTTAATTCTTCGGTTCTTTCTTCAACCTTCTGCTCCAGAATCTCATTTAATCTTTTAAGATCTTTTTCCGCCTGTTCTCTTTTCAGGGAGTTTACAATAATTTCAGATAGTGTTGAAAAAACGGTTTTTTCTTCCTTACTCCACAGTTTATTCTTATCATAAAGCTCAACAATTATTAAACCATTTAATACTCCATTATAATATAACCGTGAAACCAGTATGGATTTAGCGTTTTTCTTATTTTCATAATTTTTATTTAATTCTTCTCTCAAATCATCATCAATATTGGAGTAATAACTCTTTGCAATAATATCCTTAGTTAAAATTGATGTTATAAATTTACTATTTTCTTTTAATGATATTTTCTTAATCGGTTTCAATTTTCCTTTTTGATTATTATCTTCCCAGCTGTAATATGTTTTAAAATTATAATTACTGTCTTCCTTTAGCAGTAAATTTATTCGGTCGAGATCAAAAAATTCTCCCACAAGTTTTAGAGAATCATTAATTGCCGTTGAAATGTTAGAAGATGAAAATATAAATGATTTTGTTATTTTATTTATAATTTTTTCCATCTCTATGTGATAATTTATGTTTTCAACCAGCCTGTTGAAACCATTAAACAAATAGCCAATTTCATCATTTCTTTTACTCTCAAGCTGTATTGAGTAATTATTATTTTTAATTATTCTCTTCATGATATTAACAAGATTATAGATAGGGAGCGAAATATTGCTGGCAAATTTATAAGAAAACAGTATTCCAACTATAATTGTTGCAATCATAAAAAATATAGTCGTATAGACCGTTTTATTAATAGAAGAATATATGTAATCCTTACTGGTTAGTGTAAGCAAAAACCAATCATTTGATAATTTCTTCTCCTTTCCAATCATTAATTTTCCTTCTTTGTTAATATATTGAAGAGAATCATTTTCATTTATTATAAAATTATTAACATTATTTAAAATTAAATTTATATTATCATGAAAAAGTATTTCCCCCTTATTATCATAAACAATATTTATAGTTTCTTCTTTCTTACTTGATAATTCTGAAAACAGTTCAGTTAAACGAAAAGTAAATACCAGAGCCCCCTCTGTACGGCCGTATTTTTCAATGGGATGGGAAAAAAGAATGTAATAATTTCTACCGTAATCCCGAAATATAAAATCTTTGAAAAATATTGCCTCATCCAGGGTAATATTAGGAAGATAAGACTTTAATATATCTTTAACTTTTTGATCACCAACAGAACTTACTATTTCCCGTTCTGAATTAATCAACACAATATTTGAAATTAAATCTTCATACTTAGTTTTTAAGTTTTTTAAAGCATTACTGCTCATATCATGTATCATTTTATCATTATAATTTAGTTGTTCCCAGAATATGCTGTTTTGAGACGAATTATAAACAAATAATTGTATAAAATTTAATTTTTTATCTATTAATTTTACATAATTTTGATTTTGTACTTTGATAAGCTCTTCAGTTTTTTCAACTGCATTATCAACAAATAATAATCTTATAATCCCGTAAAATACTATCAGAAAAACTAAAATAATGATAATAAAATAAACAATCAGCTTGCTTCTTAAATTCATTATTACTAAATTATTTCCTTTTCATTTCTATTCGTCCACATATAAATAAGAGGATAAATTAAAGCTTGAAATTTAGCAAAGCAGAACAAATCTTTTCCTTTTTCATTCTTTAACTGCCATTTCATTTCTTTATAGTATTTAATGTTAAAATTTTCTTTCATAATTCGTTTAAATATTCCCAAGTATCATTTCAGATTTTTATTTATCTATCAACTTGAGTTAATCACTAAATCATCCTCCAACAATTTTTATATTCAATCTAATATTCATATATTACTATAAAACCTCTCGGCTTTCAACTCTAAATTTCTATAAATATCAATACTTTTATCTATAGTATAATAATCCTTCCATGGATATCTATTTATACTGTGTATTAGTGGAATCCGGGAATTTTTTTGGATTAAATTTATTATCTTTTGACCTTTTTCTGTAAAATCAATAATCTCCAAAAAAGGATAAAATCTTGATTGTATATAACCAAACTCCTTTTTTGTAATTCCCAGAAAAATTGAAAGAAGCATTCTTTTTAAAAAGGTTTCGGTATATCTTTTTGTTAATAAAGCATCCAAAAGTTCACCGTAGTTGTTAACTTTTTGGATTTCAGTAATGAGTTTATGTTCGATCCCTTCAATTACACCCCTATATCTTTTAATATCGAGTCCTTCCTTCACCACTGCATATTTTATATATTTATATAATGATTTTATATCCTTCAATTCATTATTTATTAATTTGTCTCTTACATTATCAGGCACGGAATTTTTCCAGGCTGAATCTTTCTTTTTGATATTATTACGTATTCCCGAAGCACTCATGATATTTTGAACTGAATTATCATGATAATCAGCACCGATTCTTTTAATTATCTGATATTCAATATTTTTTATTTTCAGCTTATATGCATTTTTAATATAATCTATTGCCAGAATATTATTTGATCCATTTAAAACTTTTTGAGCTTCAGGTATTTCATTAACAATAATTTTTTCCCTGGCTCGGGGCATAGACATACCGTCCTGCATCAATTCTCTAATTTTTTTATAATATTTTTTTTCTTCAAAAGCAAGAAATTCAGCTATATTTGTTATTAACTCTTTATTTTTATTTTCTGCACCGAAGGATAAAATTACTGGAATCTTTATTTCTTTTATAATTTTCATTGCACCAAAAGTAAAAAAATCTGAAGAAGCAGTTGAGTAAAATGTTGGCAGCTTAAGAATAAGATCTGCGCCATTCTTTTTTGCTAATGCAGCTCGGCTTCTATAATCTATTATAGCCGGTTCTCCACGCTGAACAAAATTTCCGGACATTATAACAAGCGTCTTATCTATACCGGTTTTTTCCTTGGATTTTTGAAAATGATATTTATGTCCATTATGGAATGGATTGTACTCAGCGATAATTGTTAAAACTTTTTCCATTTTTTTTATTTTTTTTGGAACCTTTCCCTACCCTCTTTGTTATATTAGTAGATAGACAAGAAAGAGGCAAAATTTAACCAACCTCCTTTCTTTATTACCATCCAACCAAAGACAGGTACCGACTTCCCCCCGGGACCTGTCTTCTTTTTTTTTATCCTAAGGTATAATGTTTTTTTACATCTTCCAATATTTCCCAAGTACACTTCATTCCCTCAGGAAATTCTACAAAATCTCCTTTTTTTATCGTAACTTTTTTATCTTTATTTTTTGGTTTTATTATAGCTCTGCCCTTTAGTATATAGCATTGTTCTTTTTCAGTATATTCCCAGCTAAATTTAGATTTTTCCTTCTCCCAGATAGGCCAGGAATATACATTTAAATTTTCTAATTCACTTTTAGACTTATTCATTATCTTTATTTCCATAAATATCACCCTATTTTAGATATTTTTTGAAATTTCTTTTTCTTTAAATTTATCTTTACCCATCATTATCTTTGTTGTTTCAGGATATATCTTTTTAAGTTCATCCTCAACCATATAAGATAAAGCTCTAATTTCCCACTGTGCATGTTTATCCGATCTTAATCTTGCAAAGTGGTACCATTCTCTCAAATTAGCTTTCATTACCACTCTTCTTCTGTGGGAATTGGTTAATACATAGTTTGCAGCATTTTCATCATATTTTTTGATCTTTTGATAAAAATTTTCAATTTTATCTATCATCTCAAGAAACTTCTCCTCCTCACCAATTTCCTCTATTGAAGAAGGTATTGTTACCGAAAGAGCAGGGTCATAATCTGATTTGAGCTGGGTAGACATTCTGTGCCTTTTTAGCTGAGCAAAAGCAGAAGAAGATAGTAAAAACTCAAAAGTAGCATTGGCCATTTCAAAGGCTCTATCCATCCTATTGTAAAAATCTACATTTTTCCATACTTTATTAAGAACCTCTTTTTTATCAACTTTTTTTATATTATTCATTATTGTATTAAAACTATAATTTGAATCCTGATACAATAATCCTGCTATAATTTCATCTTCTCCCTCAGGATCATAGTTCAATAAATTTACAGATTCATGTTTATTTTGCTCAGGTTCCTCAAAATTATAATCAAAATTATTTTTCCATTCCTTACAATCATATTCCGATGGCTCATTAAATAAAATTAATGAAGGGACAATTGGATTTATAAGTTCATATAATTTTTTGCCAAGCTGTTGTATTTCAAAAATTTTACTTGCTTTGAACATCCGCAGCATATATTCTAGATTTCTTGCATTAACTGTCATCCCCATCTGGGATGTAGTTGCAAGAGAAAGAATATATCGGGAATCTTCTTTTGCTTTACTTTGAACTTTTCTTTTACTCATATCAGGATATTTTTCCGAAAAATATTTCATTAATTTTTTGTAAAAATAGCTGTACAATTGATTTTCCTGATCTATTAATTCTTTAAATTCTATAACCAGATCCTTATCATCCTTTATTTCATCGGGAATAATGTAATCCTTTTCAAGTTTTATATATCTCTGTGATTTTTCTGTAAAAGAAACCAATCTATGGTGTTGAATATATTCTGAAGCTAAACGGGAAACATTTATTAAATCAATATTAAAAACTGCATGTTCTGCAATTGATCCATGCCCCATGTCATAAACAATTTTCTTATTGGATTTTCTTGCTTTGTCAACTTTTTCTATAGCTTTCTGCCTTAATTCATCAACAGAAAGGGGTGATCTGCTTATTCTAGCATAAGCTGCAGATAGCGTCTCAGGAGTTAAAACATTTTCTTTTAATGATTTTTTTGAATCTTTTTTAGATTTTAAAAGACCCTTTATATCTTTTATTAAGTTGTAATCAATATTTAACCCGGCCAATTTAACCTTCATTCCAACCTCCATCTGTAAATTAATTTATTATAATATTATCACAGTTCGCCAATTGTGACAACCCCTCGTCTATCTTCATAATAATAATCCTTAATATTGGGATTCTCTTCAAGATAATCATGAATCGCTTCTCTCAGCACCCCGGTGCCAATACCGTGTACTATTTTTATATTTTCATGACCTTCCAAAATAGCATGGGAAATAAAATCACCAAGTTTTTCAATTGCATCCAATCTTCTCATCCCAACCAGCACAATTTCGGTACCGACAAATTTGGATGTTTTATCCACAGAATAATTCGTTTTTCTTTCCTTCATAGATTTTTCATCTTCTTCAACTTTATATCCTATCAAATCATCCATGGAGACATTCACAATCATTCCGTTGCAGTTTAGTTTTACATTATCCTTTCGCTTATCAATTTCTTCAACTGTACCTTTAATTTTATATCCTTCCAGATATATTTTATCTCCTACTTCCGGTTTTTCTATTTTCTTCATTTTCTGTTTTATTTTTTCTTTTTCATTTTTTACTTTTTTTATTGCCTCATCTACCTTCTTTTTTACCTCCCTCTCGTCAACTTCCTCTTTTTCATTTTCTTTTTGTTGCATTTTATTTAATACATCATTAAGCTGATCCTTAATATTAAAAAATTCCCTTTCAAAATCCTGGAGGGATTCCATTTTTTTTCTCGTTTTTTTATTTGTAATTTTTTCCAATTCATTTTCATAGTATTCCATTTTTTCCTGAAGTTTTTCATTTTCCTTCTCCAGATTTTCTTTAAGGTCTTCTGTTTTGCTTAGTTTATGCTCCAGCTCTGTAATCATCTCTTCCAGTTTTAAATGCTCCTTATCAATATAACTTTCGGCCTTATTTATAATAATTTCAGGCAACCCTAGCTTTTTAGCAACCAGCAATCCACTACTTGAACCCGGGGTTCCTACTTTTATTTTATAAAGAGGTTCAATATTTTCATAATCAAAAAGACATGAGGCATTCTCAAGCCTATCATCCTCCATTGAATGTCTTTTTAAAGCATTATAATGTGTTGTTACAATTACAGTTGCTCCTTCATCTATAAAATAATCAATCAGAGCCATAGCCAATGAAGCGCCTTCTTCCGGATCCGTACCTACCCCTATTTCATCAAGAAGAATTAGAGTGTTTTTATCGACAGTATTTACAAATTTTGTAAAATTATTAATATGTCCAGAAAATGTAGATAAGTTTTGTTCTATACTCTGATAATCGCCTATATCAACAAATATATTATCGAATATCGATATTTTTGACCACTCTTTTGCAGGTATCATCAACCCAAACATAGTCATCAATGTAAACAATCCTATAGTTTTTAATGTTACAGTTTTCCCACCTGCATTTGGACCTGTAATTACAATTCCTTTTTTATCATTTTTCAACCATATATCAATTGGTACAACTTCCTCTTCATCAATTAATGGATGCCTTCCCTTATAGATCTCAAAATTACCATTTTTATTAATTTCGGGTTTTTCAGCATCAATAGAATCAACATATTTGGCTTTGGCAATTTCAAAATCTAATTTATACAAGCATTTTAATGTTTTTTTGATTTCATAAATTTTGTTATTGACTTTTTCACCAATTTCATAGAGAATCTTTTTCTTTTCCTCCTCGATTCGATGATAAATAGAAGAAATATTATTGTTTAACTCAACAATTTCCATAGGCTCCATATACATCGTATTACCTGAAGCAGAGGTCCCCTGGACTATGCCTTTAATTTTACCGGAATGCCTAGCTTTCACGGGTAATACAAACCTATCATTCCGGGATGTATAAAGTTTATCCTGTAAATAGCCTTTTTTGTTGTATTTTTTCATTAATTTATTGATGCTGCTTTGTAGCTTTTTTCTAAGTGACTTTTCCTCATTAATTAATCCCTTTAAAAGTTCAGAAGCATCCTCCCTTATCTCTTCTTCATCATTAATTTTACTGCAAATAAAATCTATTAATTTAGAATGTTTTGATAATTCATTTGAATAATTTTTTATCAATTTAAATTCTTCATCAAGTTTCGAAAATAACTTTTTTACTCTTATTGCTTCTGTAAGCATTCTTTCAAGTTTTTTATAATTACCCGGCAGCTGATAATAAATATCTTTTTCTATATCAGAAATAAAATCTTCCATATCAAATATATCTTTAAGGTAAAATTCATGATTGGTTAAAAATAATTTTCTAAATAAATAGTTTTTATCCAGTCTCTTCTTAGCAGTTTCAACATCACTGGAAAATTTTTGATTTTCTATAATCTCTTTCGCCTGATCCGTGAGAACCATGGATTTCAAGCGCGATTTGATTGCATCAAATTCAAGTTTGGATTTATTCAGTATCATTGCTCTCCTTCTATATTGTAAACATCCTATTTATCGCTTTAAAGGATCCTTCAATAATTTCATCCGGTAAGGTTATCTCCGTTTTTTCATTTTCAAGTGATTTATATACCTTCATCAAGGTGTTTTTCTTCATGTTTCTGCAGACAAAATACCTGCCCATTTTATAGAAATTTTTTTCGGGATATAGAGTTTTTAATCTGTAAATTAAGCCCTTTTCTGTTCCAATAAGAAATTCTTTACTGTTGCTTTCTTTTACAAAATTTACCATTTGACCGGTAGATAAAATCTTATCTGCTTTATCTAAAACTTTCATCGGTGCCTCAGGATGGACAAGAGTAACTGCATCAGGATGATTTTTTAAGCCTTCTTCAAGATCAGCAAGCCTAATTTGATTATGAACATTACAATAGCCATTCCAAATTTTAATATCCTTCTCAGTGTTTTTTTTAACCCACGATCCAAGATTTTTATCAGGTACAAAGTAAATTTTATTATTTTCAACTTTATTTACAATATCTACAGCATTTGCAGAAGTACAGCAGATATCCGCATGAGCTTTAACAGCGGCATTCGTATTAACATAAGCAACAATTGATCGATCCGGATAATTTCTTCTTATGTTTTTCATGTCTTCTTCTGTTATCATATCAGCCATCGGACAGCCTGCTCTAATTTCTGGAACTAATATTTTTTTATCCGGTGACAGAATTTTTATTGATTCTGCCATAAACCTAACACCACAAAATATAATTAAATTGTTATCAATCTCCCGGCTTTTTTTTGCAAGCTGAAGAGATCCTCCTAGATAATCAGCAATATTCTGGATTTCCGGAATTTGATAATTATGAGCCATTATTACTGCATTTTTTTCATTTTTTAACTTTATAATTTTATCCCTTAACTTTTCTATGTTCATAGAACCCTCCCTGTAAAAACTCTTACTCAAATATAAAATTTTTAACAATAAATGTCAAACCATAAATAATTTTATAATCATTATTTTTTTGTAAACCAGAAAAAGAGTTTGTAAATAAAAATTTTAACTTTTGATAAACAAATTATTATTTAATTACTCGATCCTATGAACTAATATTATGGAAATAGCATTCTCCTGAAGTTGATTCAGAATTTTCCCCGGATTTTTACAGTATTTTTTTAAAAATTTTATAAATTAAAATTATTTGATCAAATAAAAAAAACATCCTGAGACAAGCTCAGGATGACTGGTTTAATATATAGGTTATTTACATATCGGTATTACTTTACAGCCTAAAAATATAAAAAAGTGGGATAAATCCCACTTTTTTCACATATTTAGAAATAAACCCCAAACCAAAGGGTAGTATCGCTATCATCAATAAATCTTGTTTTAAGCTGAGTAAACATATGAAAATCTTTGGTAATATTAAACTGAAATCCTCCGAGAAAATGCAGTTTTAAACTTGTATCATTAGCATCAGCAAAATCATTGCTATAATCCAGATATAGAATATCAGCACCTGTTCCAAAAAATGCATCAACCTTTTTAATATTTACAAAATACTGAAAAGAAACACCGGCAGCAAATTTTTTTAAATCACCTAAAAAATCAACCTCTACCTGTGGTATAAAGTAAATATCCTCAGCGATAGTGTTAAAATTGATATCCGCTCCAAGAGAGATATCCTCTGAATCAAAATTATAACCAACTTTGGGAGCCCAACCATTAAATTTCAATTCAGCATTAGCAACAGTTACAAAAACCATTATTATTAAAATTACAACAAATATTTTTTTCATTTTTCCCTCCTATAATTCCAAAACATCATTTATATTTTGCATAGCCTTTAAGGTGTGGGATACAAAATCTTTAAGCGGCATAAAATCTGTGCATTTCTGTATAACTTCCCTGCTGGCTCCTTTGGCAAAATTCTTTTCATCGTATCTTCTTAAAACAAAATCCGTCTTCATTTTTGTAATATCTTTAGAAGGATGCATTAATGCAGAAGCAACTATCAGCCCGGTTAAAGGATCAACTGAGTGCAGCACCTTATCCATTTTAGTATTTATTGGGTAATTACCCCCATGTGCCTTAATGGCGTTTATAATATTCTTTCCTAACTCAAATCCACCCTGTTTTATAATTTCCTCTGCTTTTAATCCATGTTTTTCATGATTATCTTTTGTATATTCATAATCTATATCATGAAGCAGTCCTGCTATACCCCATTTTTTTTCATCCTCGCCAAAATAATCGGCAAATTCCCTCATCGCTGCTTCTACCGCATAACAATGTTTCAAAAGATTTTCCTGATTCAAATGTTTTTTCAGTAACTTTACTGCTTCCTTTCTATCCATAGATTTTTATGTTCGCTCCTTTCCTATCACAAAAAATTACTCTTTCTCTTTGTCTTTATCTTGTTCAAGCTCTTCGTCGTCATCCTCATCTTCTTCTTTAATTTCTATCTTTTCTATTTCCTCCTGCTTAAGATTATACTCCTCTTTTACCCGTTTTATCTCAAGCATTACTTCATTGATCTTCTCATTAATATCTTCAATATCTCTATATTTAGATAAGATCTGTTCTTTTTTTTCTATATTTTCTTCCTCTTCCTGAATTAAATCAAAGACAATTTCTCCCATTTCCTTAAATAAACTAGCTTTATTTTTTTCCAAGCTGTTCTGTTTAATCTTGAGTTCAGCGATTATAGCATATTCTTTACTTTTTTCATATGCCTCTTTGCTGATCTTCTTCACCTTGGACCATACTTTATTTACCCTATCCTTAAATTCCTTTTCAGCCATATCGAACCTCCTCCCTTTATTTTAAAATAGCATAATAGTTGCTAAATTCAAGAATATAAATTCTTAATTTCAACAACTATTCCTCAAATACTCCTTTTACTACTCTATTACTATCTTTAACTATTACACCCTTTGCTATCACTTTTTTTATTTTCAAACTGTCCATATCAGCTATTAACAAATCGGCATCATTTTCTAACTTTATTTGTCCTTTTTTCTTAAGTTTATAAATATCCGAAACATTGCTTGTAAATGGTTTTAATGCTTTATTCACAGGGATTTCAAATTCCAGTACCGCCTTTTTGAAGGCTTCATACAAGCAATCCATCTTTGCTGCTTTCAGTTCAATCAATTCTTTATTATCATCAAACCTGGGAAGACTACCCCGTGCATCAGAACTTATAGTAATATTTAGAGGATTTACCCCATTATCAATAGCTTTTTTAATTTTACCTGCCACCTCTCTTGATTTTTTATCTCTACTTTTATTATCTGCTGAAGCTGCTGTTAAATCAATATAACCTCCAGATTTTGCATACTCAATTGCTTCATTAAAAATCTCATTATTTCGATTTACATGGGTTGGGAGAATATTTGATGGGGGAATTTCTGTTTCTTCTACTATTTTATTCAACATGTTTATTCCATTTTTTCCTTTACCTATATGGAAATTAACAACACCACCCTTGTTTGATAACATGCCCGCTCTTCTTGTTTCAGCAATAATTTTTTTAATCTGATTTATAGTGGGCTGAGATGATCTGTGATCAGCAATTGCTATTTCTCCGGTCCCAATAATATTATCCAAAAAAACAATATCCTTTATAAGGCTTCCTGTTAGGGTAACTGGAGGAACTCCATAAGAACCGGTTAATGCAAAACAGGTTAAGCCCTCTTCTTCCAGTGCTTTAGCTTTTGCCAGCAGATCTTCGATACTTCTGGAAACCCCATCTGTTCCCAGCAGCCCTATTACGGTGGTGATTCCGGAGTTTATGATATGTGATATTTCTATAGGCGGCACCCTTGTACTAAAACCGCCTTCACCGCCTCCTCCTGTTATATGAACATGGTTATCTATAAATCCTGGAAAAACATAATCACCATCTACGTCAATAATATTTAAATTACTCAAATTTGTGCTGATATTAATTTTTTCAGAAATAGTGGAAACAATATTATTCTCTATTAATATATCTTTTTCTCCCATATATTCAGGACCATATATATTTGCATTTTTTAATAGTAACATATATTTTTTTCCTTTTTTATTATAAAATTGAATATTTTATATAATTATTACAGCTATTTTATCTTTATTATCTATTATAGTATAATTTTCACCTTATATCAATGTTATTGGCTATTTATTCCTTTCAGGTTCTAACCATACCGACTGATAGGCATCTAATTTTATCTTATTAGATAGATTTTTGTTTGATATCAAATCTCTAAATTTTGGGTTTTGGATTAATTTGTCGGAATTAATTTCTATTCTTTTTTTAGAAATATTTGTTAAACAGTATAGTGTCTGATAATTTGTCCATCTTTTTATACAAAACACCCTTTTATTAATATTAATAGGTTCAAAATTTGCATTGGGATGGAAGGCTTCCTGTTGCTTCCTTTTTTTTAATAACTCCGTATATGAATCGAGTATATATTTTTTTCTTTTCTTATCATTTTTTATCTGATTCATTATCTCTTCATATTCAAATTTTTTTCTGTTTATAGTTCTCTTTCTATTTGTTTTTTCTATTCCTTCAAGCCAATTTCTTGTACCTATCAAGCTGTGGATGTAAACGGCAGGAATTCCCGGTAAAACCATCGCTATAATTTGAGAAGCTAAAAATCTTTTAATATTTATCAACTCATTTTTATCTTCTGGAAATTTTAAGGCATCGAGATATGTAATATTTAATTCATAGGGGCTTTTTCCTCCTGTATTATCTGTTTTATATGATACCATCCCGCCATTGTTTTTTATGTGTTTAATAATATCTTCAATTTCGGAATTATCTATTATTCCCTCCAGAGGTCTAACTCCTATCCCATCATGTGATGCCGTAAAATTTAGAAATGTAGTAGAATTTGAGGGAGTTTTTAGTTTTTTTACCCATCGGCTAAACTCTGTAATATCTTCCTTTATAAATGAATATAACAATAAAGGAGGAAGTGTAAAGTTATAAACAATTTGGGCTTCATCTCTTCCATTTCCAAAATAGCTTATGTTATCTTTATGGGGAACATTGGTTTCGGTTATAATAACACCATCTTTAATTATTGAATTCATTATTGTTCTCAATAATTTAACAAAATAGTGAACTTCTGGAAGATGAATACAGGAGGTTCCTATCTCTTTCCATAAATAAGCTATGGCATCAAGACGAATCCACTTGGCATTATTTCCTATATAAAACAGAAAAACATCTATCATCTTTTTAAAAACTTCAATATCTTTAAAATTTAAATCAATCTGATCTGAACTAAAGGTGGTCCAGACATGAACCTTTTCACCACTCTTTTTCTCAAACTCAGTAAGAAGAGGTTTATCCCTGGGTCTTACAACCCCGGACAAATCAGTATCCGGATCAACTTCAATAGCCAGATTTCTAAATCCAGGTTTCTCTTCCAGATAGTTTTCAAACCAGCCGCTTTGAGAAGAAATATGATTGCAAACATAATCAAACATCAAATCAACATCTTTTGATAATTTTCCAATATCCGCCCATTCTCCCATATCTGGATTTATTTTATAATAATCAATAATTGAAAATCCATCATCAGAAGAATACGGAAAAAAAGGAAGAATATGGATTTTATTAATGGAATCGGATAAAAATCTTTGATAAAATTTTCTAAGGTATTTGAGAGATTTTTCATTTTCTTTTTTTATACTATCCCCGTATGTAATAAGCAAAACATCCTTTTCATTGAAATAATCTAGTATATTATCGGAAATCCTGTGTTTTCTATTTTCCAGCTTTTTTTTAATATAGTAAAATGCATTTTCGCTTCGAGGGGTATCATATATTTTAGAAAGATAGTATTTAATTTTTTTTAAATCTTTATCCATAAAACTATTCCTCCCGTTTTAACTTAAACTATATTATACTATTGGACTTATGAAATTCAAGCCGAGAGTATCGTAATTGACTAAAAAGCAAAACAAATAAAATGATTATTTTTTATTTTTCATGAAGTTTTTGCAGAGATCGCTGTACTTTTTACTAATAAAGGATCTTGCCATATTAATAAGACCAAAAACAAGTATCAAATAAGAAGAATTAACCTCAAAGTTTCTTAAATAGAGTACAATTACAACAATTAAAAGTACAATAAAAACTAAATTTAAAATATTATCCCATCTGTTTAATTTTTTTAATTTATCATTCATATAAATCTCCTCTCTTTTCATTAAAATTTGTTATTAACTTATAATTATAAAAAAAAGACCTTTTTATATTGATTTTTCATAATTTATAAATTCACCATCATATGAAAAAACGGGTTTATAAACTTTTACTCCTTTATCCAAAGCCTCATTAAATTTATCCGCAAATTTTTTGTCCGTTTTATAATTTACAGAAAATTGTTCTGCATCTTTTAAAAAAATCAGAAAAAAAATAACCGATTTCTTTCCCCTTTCTCTTATTTCAATTAATTCATTCAAATGCTTTCTGCCTCTTTTCGTTGGAGCATCGGGAAAAATCGCAGTTTTGTTTTTGCTTAAAGTAACTCCCTTTGTTTCAACAAATATTTTTTCCCCTTTGGTGATAATCAAAAAATCCAGTCGGCTGGTATGATACTTAAATTCAGGCTTTATTTTCAATATTTTATTTATTGGTGAAATTTTTTTATTTGTTATATAATTTAAAAAAATTTCCCTGTGGTGCATGGTGTTAATCAAAATCCAATCATCTTTTTTTTTGGCGGCTATCACATCCCAGCCGGTTTTTCTATTTTTATTTTTTGCTTTTTTTAATAATAATTTATTACCTTTATATAATAATTCATTTAATCTTCCGGAATCATGTATATGTGCTTTAACAGTGCTATTATTAAGTTTTACTTCAGCTACAAATCTGTTCGGTCTTTTTAGAAAGTAAGCTGTATAATCGGCCCTTAGTTCAACCAGCTTCATCAATTTCCTTACTTTTATTAATTTTTTGCTCAATAAAATACCAAAGCAATGCAGTAAGGGGAACTCCAATAAGAAAACCGATAATTCCCATAAAATGAGCAAGTACCAACAGCATCATCATTATTACAACCGGATGAATACCAATCATTTTACCAACAACTTTAGGATAAATTATAGTACTTTCTATAATCTGTATCAAAAAATAGACTATAGCCATAAAAATTATATCTACAATATTTCCTCCGCTGGTTAGCACAATTAAAACGGATATTCCAAATGAAATCCAAATTCCGATATAGGGTAGTAATGTAAAAAACATTGTAATTAATGCAATTAATAAACCAAATTGAATCCCAATAATTTTTAATCCTATATATGTCAAAATTCCTACTAGAAGTGCATCGGTTAAAACACCCCTTATATACCGCCCAAAAATCATATTAAATCTCTTGTATCCAGATTCAAGTTTATTTCTTTTTTTGGTTGAAAATTTATCAAACATCCAGTCCAGTATATTATCATAATCTTTCAACAAATAAAAAGTTAAAACTGGAACAATAAGGATGTTAAAAATACTTTGAAATACTGCAGTTAAACCAGAAAATATAGACATAAATTGATTTAATAAATTATTAATAAAATTTTGGATTTTTGAAGAAAAAGTATCGGCATTTATCAATTTGCTTTCGCTTAATATCTGCCATTTTTGTTCAAAAAAGTTCATTATTTTCTGCTGATTCTTCCCAACCAGTTCTATGATATTTTTAATCTGACCTATCAGAGTAGGTATTATAAATATTAATATTACCACCAGAAGGCCTATAATAAACAGAAGAAATACAAATACTGCCCACCCTCTTTTTATTTTTTTTGATAAAATATCAATCAATGGGTCAAAAAGATAAGCCAGAAAAAGAGAAATAGCAAAAGGCATTAGAAGATATTTCAATTCAATCCACATCCATATAAAAAGAAATAGTCCCACAATAACTATAGAACGTTTAATTAGGATATTTTTCCTATAGGGATAGAATAGATAGAAGAAAAACAATGCTGCAAGAGGGGGAGTTAAAAAGTTGTTATAAATTATTGAAATTCCTATTAATACGGCAAAAAGACCGAGGATTATAAATTTTTCATTTGTCTTTTCTTCCATTATAGACTCCTTCTTTTAAAACAAAAAACAATCCCACAATTGAGGGAAGAATTATATTAATCAAATATAGAAAAAAAGCAGCAGCTAAAGCAATTTCTGAAGAAAAACCTTCAAGTGAAAAATATTCCATTAGAGAAATTTCCTTTATACCCCATTCCGCTATAGTAATAGGTAAAACTGTTTTCAGAAATAATGAAACCATGAATGCTTTTGCTGCGACAGCATATGCATTTAAATTAAAAGCTAATGATAAAAAAACAAATTCTACAAGAAAGAAAAAATATGTAGAGATAGAAAAAAGAAATATTAAAAAATTATCCTTTATATTACTTTCCTTTAATATTTTTATAAATTTTTTGTTTTTCTTCTTTCTTAAATAGGGAACCTTCATAAGCAGGTAATAGATTCTTTTGGGTATAAAGATATAGCATATTATAATCGCAAAAATTACAAAAGCTATGAAAAATACAATTATTTTAAGAATAGTAGAATATTGCAGGGGGAAAAAAATAAAAATAAAAAGACCCAAAAAAACATTTATAGTTATGTTAAAAATTTTATCCAGGGCAGTATAGGAAATAATTTCGCGTGAATCAACATTCTTAATAAAGAGAAACCTTCCCATTTCCCCCAATCTGCCTGGAGTAATTATTGAAAGAGTATACCCTCCGAACATGGATGCAATGATTTCATAATTTGTAGCATCAGTATTTCTTTTTACAATAAATCTCCACTTTAAAATATTTAAACTCTTTCCTAAAATAAAAAGCAGTACAGCTATAAAAAAAAGAGAGAGTTTTATATCCTTTAAATATTTTATAAGTTTGTTCGGTTCAATTCTAATTGATAAATAATATATAAAAGCAATCAAAATCAATGCTTTTAAAAAAAATGAAATTATTTTAGTGTATTTCTTTTTCACTTTTCCACCTGTAGCCTTTTAGTATTCCAGCAACTGAATAATAAATTATTCTATAGATTAATTTAATGATAAAGATGGGATACAGCAATATGTAATTGATTCTATTCATCTTAATGGCTCCTATTATAAATAACAAATACTCTACTACAGTTTTAACTGCTATAATCAGCCATAATACAATATTATTATAGAATATAAAGATAAATATTAACAGTAATAAATGATAGAAAATACCAAATAAAAATAATGATAAATTTAGTGGTCTCATTAAAAAATTTTTTGCAAACTTTCTCTTGTTTCTCTCATTTCTCCCGGTTCTTGTTTTATCAAGTGCAGTTTTTATAAAAGTAGTTTTTTCAAACAAAGGAACAATTTTAAACTTTTCCCTCATTTTTTGCAATAGGAAAGTATCATCTCCTGAAGCCATCCTAGGAGTATTCCTATAACCATTTATATCTTCAAATGCTTTCTTTTTAAATGCCATATTTCCGCCTCTGCAGTAAGGACTGTTATTATAGAAAGCCCAGGAAAAAGTAAAAATAGAACCGGCTATTGTTTCAATATTTTCGATTTTCTCTTTAAAACTATTATGAATGTATTCAATGTGCCCCAGAAGCATTCCAACTCTGCCTGTAAAATATTTCAAAGCATCCTTTATCCAGTATTTGGGTACTATACAATCGGCATCTGTCATAAAAATATAATTACACGATGATTTTTCTACAGCTTTTGTTATTCCGAATTTTTTACCAAGAAGCTTATCATCCTTCTTTTTTAAATTTATAATTTTAACATTTTTATTATTTTTCTGAAAATCCTTCATGATTTTAAGAGTATCATCATTTGAAGCATCATTTACCAAAATTACTTCCCATTTCAGTCCCGACAGCTCCAGATTATTTATACTTTTCAGGGTATTTCCCAGGCTATTCTCTTCATTCCTTGCCACAATAACAATGGAAACAGTTTTATCTAAAATGTTCTCTGTTTTTTTGTATGTTTGTAATAATCCAAATAGAGTAACAACTGCCAGAACTAAATAAATTACACTTGATATATATAATATTACCATCATCATCCCCACTATTATATTCAAACTAAATTATTTATGGTTCACAGTCAAGAAGATAATAATTTCTCTAGTTTGTATTTTTCAAGAGAAAGATATCTTTTTTAATTCGCTCAGCTTCAACTACAAAATCAAATTTGTTTATATCTATACTCAAATAAAAATCCTGGGGATATGAATCTTTTATTGACCTATTAAAAAACCGGCTGCCGGCATTTTGCTTTAATATTGATTCCAGCTTGTCTTTATCATAATTCACTTTTTTATTCTGCAGCTTTTTTTTTAAATATCTAGCACACAATAGATCTTCTCTGTTCATTACTTTCCCATTATTTCCCATTGCTACAAGCGATATATTTTTAAATTTTCCATTCTTAATATATTTAATAATAGCATCCGCATTAACAAAACTTCCGGTAATAATTTTCTCCGCATTACTGGCATTAATTAAACCCTTAGTTCCGGCACTGGTGGTTAAAATCACGGTTCTTTCGGTAAAATCAACTTCCTGTATTTCATAAGGAGAATTCCCAAAATCAAAATTTTTAATCTTTTTTCCATCCCGTTCTCCTATAAGAAAATATTCTGGATGATTCTGTTTTAATTTAAATGCAATTTCAATATTATCAGTCACAATAATATTTTTTGCATTATTAGCAAAAATGTAACAGCAGGTTGAAAAAGCCCTGAAAACATCAATTATAACTGCCAATCCTTTGGCAGATTTAGCCCCTGCTAATAATTTTTTAATACAAATATTCATGATTACAATCCTGAAACTAAAAATCAGCCTTCTGTTTATTTATTTGAAAAACAATTTAAAATCTTCTGGAATATCTAGTTCAAATTTAAAATCATATTCTGGTATTTCTATGCTATATGACAGTAGATACATTTTATTTCCTTTTGAAACACCATATTTATAATCTCCGATGATGGGTAATCCAAAATCAGCAAGATGAATCCTAATTTGATGTTTGCGCCCGGTAATTAGGTCTATATCAAGAAGAGAGTATTTTTTATTTTTATTTATTATACGGCATTGAGTTATAGCTTCTTTTCCCTCATCAGAAATTTTGACACCGCTGCCGGTTTTTTTTATTCTTTTTGTTATTTTAAAATTATTTTCATTTGAAGCACCTTTTACAACAGCATAATATTTTTTATTCACATTCCTGTTTTTAAACATTTTATTTAATTTTCTTGCTTCAATGATATTTTTGGAAGCAATAATTAACCCGGAGGTATCTTTATCGAGCCTGTTAATCAAATGAATGTCATCATTGTTATAAAAAGATTTTAACATCTCCAGAAGCCCGTATTCATGACCAGTACCCTTGTGAACAACCAACCCGGATGATTTGTTAACCAATAGAAATCGATCATTTTCATAAACTATTGAATCCGTGATTAATTTTTTTTCATCTTCAGAAAGCTCAATTTCTTCCTTATTTTCATTTTCAATTTCTTCATCAAATGTTACAATATCACCTTTTTGTAGTTTAAAAGAGGGATTTTTGGATTTATCATTAACCTTGACATCACCCTTGCGTATAGATTTATACAAAAACCCGAGCTTTTTATTTTTATACTTTTTCCTTATAAAGGTATCAAGTCTTGCTCCATCAAATCTTTTATCTATTTTAAATTCCACTAAAATCACCTTTAAATAGAATAGAGGAAATAATTGTAAGTTCAAGTTAATTCATTATTCATTCAATTAATATACCAATTTCAATTAAAATTTGAACTTTTTGATTAGTAATTTTATGGATATCTAACAGTTTGATTACAAAGATAAGGGATAAATCCATTCGGATTTATCCCTTTTTTTTATTTATTACTCTCCGTACAATTTGATTAGTTCATCTTCAAGTTTATTAACAAGATAATCCAGACGATTTATCACTGCCATGATTGTTTCTTTTTCAGTTAAATCAACTCCCGCATCTTTGAGCTGTTTCATAGGATAATCATCTCCACCCGATTTTAAAAGTTCCAGGTATTTTTCTCTTGCCTCTGCTCTTTTTTCTTTTGTTTCTCCATTTACAATATCTTCATATATTTTAGCAGAAGATGCAAAACAGGTTGCATACTGATATACATAAAATGGTTTGGTATATATATGGTCTATAAAGGCCCAGGTAATATTCTCATATTCCTCAATACCATTAACGATGTCCCCATAATATTGATCGGTAAGTTTTTTTTCAATATCTTTTAAAGTTTGAACAGTAAGGGGCTTGCCTTCTTCTATTCTTTTGTGTGCCTGCAATTCAAAATCAGCCAAATAAGTCTGGAAATAAAAAGTACCTGTAATATTTGTAATTTCCTGTCTCAAAAGAGCTATTCTTTCTTTAGGATCTTTTATCTTTTCTAAAAGGAAATCAAGAAGCATTTTTTCGTTAAAAGTAGAGGCTACTTCACTAACAAAAATTGTGGCATTATGGGTAATGTATGGCTGATTTTCATTGGATAAAAGAGAATGCATTGCATGTCCTGACTCATGAGCTATAGTAAAAACACTGTCTAAAGTATCATTATAATTCATTAAAATATATGGGTGAACTCCGTAAACGTCTGCATTATATGCTCCGGTTTCTTTATTTTTACTCTCATAAACATCTATCCAGCGGTTGTTAAAAAGCTTTTTCATTTTATTTTGATATTTTTCTCCAAGAGGTTCTACACTTTTTAAAACCCAATCCGAAGCTTTTTCATAAGGATACTCTCTGTCAAAATCTGTAAGACGTAATCCAGTATCCCATGCCCTGTACTCTTTTAAATCTTTCCGTTTAGATATATATTTCTTTTTAAGTTTTATATATTTTTTTAAAGGACCGGTATGATTTTTAACCGTTTCTATTAAATTAATATAAACATCCTCGGGAATTTTATTTCCAAATAACTCTCTCTGAAGTGAAGATTTGTAATTTTTTGCCTGGCTAAGAGCCCAATCGCTTTGACAAACATTAGCGTATAATTCGGCAAAAGAATTTATATTTTTTTCATACAGTTCATTAATAGTTCTATACGCCTTTTTCCTATCAGCCTGGGTAAGATTATCATTTTTTCTTATTTTTGAATACTGTCCGTAAGTTAATTTAACTTTTTCACCATTAGAAAGGGTAATATCAGGATATTCCCTATCGGCCACAGTTAACTTATTATAAATATCCCCGAATGAATAGGTAACAGGATAAAAATATGAAACCAATTCTTCCTGATCTTCATTTAAAACATGCTGCTGTTGATGAAATAGTTTATCAACAAAATACTCATATTTCTTTAACTCAGGTTCATTTTTGATCCATCTATTTATTCTCTTCTGTTTTATATTTAATATCTCTGGTTCAAGCCATGAAGTTTTTGTATTATATTTGGACCATAACATATTAGCCTGCTGTAATTTAGCACTAGCCGTTTGATTTTTTGCATTTAAATCATATTGTAACATTGGATACATATAAACCTTATATGATATTGCTCCTATTTTATCTTTTAACTCAAGAGCTTGCAGCAAATTTTTTCTACCTTTTTTTAATTTACCTTTCATTTCAACAAACTCATTCATCATATCTTTCATTTTGTTAAAATCTTCTTCCCATTCCTGCCAATTCTCATATATATCGGTTAAATCCCATTTGTATTTTTCTTCAATCCTGGATCTATCAAGATTATCTGCCTGTGGATAAACAAGAACTATGGAAATTAAGAAAAGCAATAACATCAAAAATATCTTTTTAAAATTCATTTAGACCTCCTAAATCTCTAGTTTATTATTCCATTATATTAATACGATTGAATAGGATTTTGTTTCAATAAAATTTTTAAAAAGAAAAAATAATCTAGGAAGAATACCTGGGGTCGGACTCGAACCGACACGGCCATAAGATGACCACCGGATTTTAAGTCCGATGCGTCTACCAGTTCCGCCACCCAGGCACAACAAGGCAACGGCCGGATTCGAACCGGCGAAATAGTGATTTTGCAGACCACCGCCTTACCACTTGGCTACGTTGCCTTTATAAAAAAATATAAGCGGGTAACCAGACTCGAACTGGCGACAGCAACGTTGGCAACGTTGTGCTCTACCAACTGAGCTATACCCGCTTGTTAACGGAAAAAATATTATCACACAGATATTTTTATGTCAAGCTAAAAAATTTTAATATCAATTATAAAATCTATATTTAGAATTTTATTGACTATATTTTAAATAATTAAAACCATCAACATTTTAGTCTTGATTATTTTTCCTTATAAAATATTTAATATTGAAATTATTTGCTGTTTAAATATTTTAATCATTTAGCCCACTTGGAAGTATATTTTTTTGTAATATAATATACTATAAAAAATTATTACTTGATTTTTATTTTTTATTTTATATTATAAATACAATGAGGTGTTAGGTTATGAAGGAATATTTGTTTTTTTTTGATGTAAACGGTACTTTAATAAAAGATAAACCCGATAACGATTTAGCTTATAAAAATACTTTAAATGAATTGTTTACAATAAAAAATCCTCTTCAGGGAATTCAAACTACTGCAAGATCTGATAAAAAAATTTTTGAAGAATTTCTTGAAAAACACAAGATTAAATATACGAAATCAATATATAAAATTTTTTTACAACATTATGAAGAAAATTTAACCAAATTTTCAAAACAAAATATCTGGGAATCGAATATAAATGTAAAAAAATTTATTAAATTTTTGATTAATAAACAAGCAAACCTTGCCCTATTAACAGGAAATCTTAAAATTGGTGCAAAATACAAGCTTGAAAGTATAGAACTATGGAGATATTTTGAAATAGGAGGTTTTGGAGAAGACGGGGAAACCAGAAGAAAAATTGCAGAAACTGCATTAAAAAAAACGCAAGATTACTTCAATCTTAAATTTGATAATATTTTTGTAATAGGAGACACGGAAAAAGATATTGATGTAGCAAAATATCTAAATTCAAAATCCATTATCTTTGTAAAAAACAGTAGAAAACAAGAAGAACTCGAAAAATTTAATCCTGATTTCTTAATTAATAATTTTGAAAAAGCGATGGAGATATTAGATAATGAAATTTAAAAGGTATTGGTAATAAATATGTTATTATATAACAATTTTATTACCAGTGATAAAAATATTGATGAAGTAATCAATTATACTAGCCTGACAACAGGAAGATTATTATCCTTTATAGGTATTCCAATTTTGCTGTATTTCACATTTCAGGATTTATTCATAGTGGAAATACCTATTCTTATTTATTCTCGACTTGTAACAATAATAACCATGTCCACTTTCCTGGTTATATCATTTTCAAATTTTAAAAAAAAATTTAAATTTATAAAAATATTTCACTATTTAATACTTTTAAGCCTTATTATGATGGTTTCAAATATTGTAATTTCAATATTTTCAATACACAATATTGATAAGTCCATAAAGCTTGGCACAGTAGATGGATTAATACTGATTTTATTAATATCTTTTTTATTTTCAGGTTATTTAAAATATTACTTCTGGCTTGTGATAATTCCGCAGAGTTATATGTATCTAATGTTAATTTTTTATCTCAATATCGATATGCAAAATCTACTGTTATTTGTTAATCCCTTTATAATAACTATATTAATTTTACTTCTTTATAATTATAAAAGGAAACTTTTTTTAAAGCAGTATTTTTTAATGAAAAAAAACCTAATACAAAAAGAAAAACTGCAGAGTAAAGTTGACAAACTGGAAGAACTAAATTTAAAATTAAACGATTTGAATGAAGAACTCGAAAAGGAAATTAAAGAAAAGGAAATTCTGCAAAGAAAGTTAAAAAAGAAGGCAAATATAGACGAATTAACCAGCCTTCTAAACAGAAGAGCACTGTTTGAAGTAATTCAAAATATTTTCAAATACAACAGAAAACGAATAAAAGTGATTACCATATGTTTTATTGATGTTGATAAATTGAAATACATCAATGATAATTTTGGACACAAAGAAGGAGATATAGTTTTATTTAAAATTGGAAAAATATTAAAAGAACATGTAAGAGAAAAAGATTATGTAGGTAGAATCGGGGGCGATGAATTTCTCATATATTTCGAAAACATTACAAAAGAAAAAGCAGAAAATATTATGAATAGAATAAATGATAAGATAAAAAAAGAAAACAAGATAATATCAAAAAATTATCAAATCTCAATAAGCTATGGCTGCGTTCAATATGATGAAGAAAAACACAATGATTTAGATGATATGATATATGCCGCCGATAGAAAAATGTATACCCACAAAAAAGGGAAAAATACCAGATGATTCAAACATAAATTGAAGCTTTATTGCTTTCTGTTTCCCATAAAACAAGTTTATAGAGCTTATAATTTTCAGAATTTAGTTTGTTTTCAAGCTTTTCTTTCATCCAGATTAGTAAATTTTCAGAAGTTGGAGAAAAATCCAAAACCTCATTTAAATACTTATGGTCTAACTTTTCAATTACAGTTTTGTTAATAATTTCTTTTAAAACTTTATAATCAATAACCATGCCTTCATTATCCGGCACTCCCTTTACACTCACTTCCAGCCTGTAATTATGCCCATGTAGATTTTCACATTTACCGTGATAGGAATCTAAATTATGAGCCGCTCCAAAAGAAAATATTTTTGTTATTATTAACTCCTGCATATTTATTTCTCCAGTTCAATTTCTACATTCTTTTTTTTTCGTTTTATAAAAAATTTTATTTTTTTATTATTATCATAAACTTCTCTGAAATCGATTGTATGCTTGATATTTTTATCATTCATCTTCGTTATTATATCTCCCGCCCTGAATCCTCTTTTTTCTGCTATGCTATTCTCCTTAACATAAGTTACAATAACTCCACTCTCAACACCAAAATATTCAAAAAGTTGTTTGTTTAAATTTTCAGCAGCAAAACCCTTTTCATCCATCAAATTCCCCATCAATTTAATTTTATAATATTTAATTAATGATGGTAAATTTTTAAATATATAGGCATAGTCATCAGTTCTCTCCGTTAATATCATTTTTTTGCTGTACTTTTTATTATCACGGATGTAATTTATTTCAATCCTTTCTTTGGGATCAAAACTATACAATTTTAATAAAAATTCAGAAGTATTTTCTATCTTTCTATTATTAATATGTGTTATAATATCCCCTTTTTTTAAATTAATTTTATCAGCAGGACTATTTTCCACTATATCAAGAATTTGTGGTCCCCTATCTGTATCTTTTAATCTTATTCCTGCAAAGGGAACTGTAGAATCATCCTGGGGAAAAGCAGATGTTATAATCATTAAAACAAACAGTATTAAAAATAGCTTTTTATACATAAAAAATCCTCTCTAATATACATTAGCATAATTGGTCATGTCAATTTTTGATTCTAATTCAATAGTTTTACCGTTGCTCAATTCAATTTTCTTCACCATAATATTTTTAACTTTTACGGGATAGATTTGTTTACCCGATTTAATAGTTTCATTAATCATTATTTTTTCAAGCTTTTTATCAGCTTCAGTATTAAAATTGATTTCTGAGGCGTACCTGCTGATTGATTCTTCTATTTTATTTTTCTTTGCTACTTTTGTTTCATTAGTTTTCCATAAAAATGAAAAAGTAAGAGTAAAAACAAATAAAATAAGAGCAGCCACAGCAAATTTCTTGTAAAATACTAGCTTTTTCTCTAGTTTTTGTTTTTCTCTTTTCATAACAGCAGCTTTTAATTTTTGTTTGAATACAGGGACCTTAATATTATCTTTTTGATTCATTTTAACCCCCTTTTTTCTAAATCTATTAAATTTTTAACTTTTTTTAGTGCTCTATGAGCTTTTGATCTCAGGGTGTTCTCATTCAAATCTTTAATTTCAGAAATCTCTTTATATTTCATTCCTTCAATATAGTGCATTATTATTATATCTCTCTCCTCCATACTTAATTTTTTATCAAGGATAGCTAGTATATCCTTATAAAGTTTATTTTTTTGTAATTTATCCTGCTTCTTTTGTATTTCCTTCAGCACATCTTCATCTTTTAAAAAAGGTTTCAAATCATCATATGGTTTTTTAATTCTTTTTCTTCTGTAATAATCAATAAGTTCATTATTTGTTATTGAATATATCCAGGTTCTAACACTTGCTTTATCGGGGTCATAGGTATCTATCTTATCAACTACTTTCATAAAGACCACCCCAGCTAGATCTTCAGCAAGGGCCACATTAAGAACCCTTTTTAAGATATAATTAAATATTTCATCAAAATATCTATCATATATCTTTTCTATATCCAATATCTTCTCTCCTTATTGTATACGATATAAATATAAATTGTTGCAATTATTCTACTTTTTTTACTAAATCATAAGAAAGCGATACTTCCCTTTTTTCACCAAGAATTGTTAATTCAATTTTTATTCTTCTCCGTCTTCTGTCCACACTTATTATATTATATTCCTTATCCTTTAAAGGTCCTTCTACTATTTTAATTTTATCATTCTGATCAAAATAAGCCTTTGAGGGATTAATTGTATCCCCATCGCGGGTTAGATTAAATATAAGGCTCATCTCCTCTTTTTGAACTGGCTCCAGCTTATTTTCACAATTAACCAAAAATTTTCTTACATTTTTAACTTTCTTTAATTCTTTGATTATGTCTGAGTTAATGCTTCCCGATACAAATAAATATCCCGGAAATAATTTTTTAAGCTTAAGTTCCATCTTTCCCTTTTTTCTTTCATAAATTTTTCTTTTTGGCAAAAAAACTACTAATTCGCCAAAATTCTTTTCAATAAAGCTCTTTATATATTCCTCTCTACCTGCTAACACAAAAAGCACAAACCAGCTGTAATTGTATAATTTGTTAATTTTCCCCATAAAAACACCAAATCTATAATAAAATAAAGTAATAAAATTATCAAGTATTATTTGTTTTAATAAACCAAAGTTATGAAGTTTCTTCTTCAAAAAATACTTTTTTTTAGTTTTTGTTTACTAAATTCTTTATTCTTAAATTACTATTAAATTAACATATTTGTATATATTTCATATTAAATACAACAAATTATTCTTATAATCATCTATGTTGACATTCAAATTTGATAAACTATAATATTTATATGAGTAAAGATTATTTCTACAATATAATTAATGATAAACTTAGCGATATCTCCGAACAAAAAATTAGAGAAATCTTCAACAAACTTTATAAAAAAACAAACGAATACAAAAATATTCTAAATAATATCACTGAGGGTATAATAATTTCTGATCTCAAGGGAATAATAGATTTTATAAATGACTCGGCTATACATCTATTATCTTTGAAGTATCCTCCAAAAAATATTCAAAAAATCTATCATATAACAGAAGCAAATATCTTTCAAAAAGAAAACCTGAATCTGGATTATACTATCAGCAAAACAATATCTCTGAAAAACAAAAAAATTAATATAATAATTCTACCAGATCAGAAAAATAAGAAAATTATTTTTTTTCTTATAGATAAAACACTTCTTTACAAAACACAAATGAAGCTTATTAATAATTATTTTAATCTACAGGATATTATAAAATTTATAAATAAGGAGATATCTCCTTCTTTAAATTCGATCTCTTTGTTTCTGGAACTTGTAGAAAAAAATAAATATGATGCAGAGGATCTGGAAGAAATCAAAGAAGAGGTTAAGAATATAGATTCTTTACTAACCAACTTCTATAACTCTTTTATCGGAGAAAACATAACTTTTGAAAAAATTAATGTTTTAGATCTTATTGAAAAAATGATACAAATTTCCAAATATGAAATAGAAGAAAAGAATATCGATGTTAATTTTGATATAAATATAGATCAAGAGGTAATTATGGCAAACAGGAATTCACTTCAGAAAATCATTTCCACAATTATCCAAATCAGCATAAACACAATTAAATCGGGGGGCTTTTTAAATATAAATATTTATAAGACGGATAACTTCATAAATATTGAATTTAAAGACAATGGGGCCAATATAGATTATGAGAGTATATATAATATATCAAATCCGTATTATTCAACAAAATCGAGCAATCCAGATTTAGATTTATCCAGTGCTTCTAATTTAATATATAAACATCTCGGAGATATTGAAATAGAAAATAAAAAAGATCAATATAAAATAATAACTGTAAAACTTCCATTAAGAACTGAAACACAAAAATCATTACCCTATATTGAGGATTTAAAATATGAAGAAAAATGAACTTCCTCTTTTTCAGGAAAGCAATAATCAGCTGAAAAGCATGAAAAAGCTCCTTGTTCTGGAAAACTTTTCTCCAGTAATTTTTAATAATTTTAATAATTTTCTTGACTATCTCTCCAAAAACAGCTGCAATCTTGCAATTCTTGATATAGAAAATAATGAAAATTTATATACTTACCTACAAAATATTAACGATATTTCCAGTTCTATAATACCTGTTATAATATCTCCCCTGCCAAAATCATATTATAACGATATAGATGACTATGAAATTGAATTTTTCAAAAAACCAATTGATTTCAAAGAATTTATAATGATAATAAATAATAGGGTAAAAAAAGAAAATAAATTAAAGAAATTTCAGTATAACAAACTGGCACCTGATTTTATAACAAATTCCTCTAAAATGGAGGATATTTATAAAAAAATCCAAAAAATTGCTAACACCAATGCTACGGTATTAGTGTCTGGAGAGACAGGTACAGGAAAAGAAATCATAGCTAATACAATACAGAGATTTAGCAAAAGAAAAGATGAAAAATTTGTTAAAATTAACTGTGCTGCCCTCCCAGATAATCTTCTTGAATCCGAACTTTTCGGATATGAAAGGGGAGCTTTTACAGGTGCAACTCAGAGAAAAATTGGAAAATTTGAATTTGCTGACAAGGGAACTATTTTTCTGGATGAGATTGCAGAAATGCCATTAAAACTGCAGGCAAAACTACTCAGGGTATTACAGGAACAGCAGGTGGAAAGACTGGGAAGTAATACTCCTATTAAAATAGATGTCAGAGTTATAACTGCAACGAATAAAGATTTAAAAAAACGAGTTGAGGAAAATAATCTTAGAGAAGACTTATTCTATCGGCTTAATGTTTTAAATATTCACATTCCCCCTCTTCGTAATAGAAAAGAAGATATTAAAGCTTTATCCCAGTATTATCTTGACCTTTTCAATAAAAAGTACAATAAAAATATTAAGGGGTTTTCTGCTCAGGTAATTCAGTCCTTTCTTGAATATAGATGGCCAGGAAATGTCAGAGAACTACAAAATTTAATTGAATCAATTACGATACTCACTGACAGGAAAATAATATCTCTAAAAGATTTACCAAATTCCTTTCTAAATCTTGCATCTCTTCCCCAAAAATCCAAAAAGAACAAACCATCATTTCCCGGTAATAATCTGGCTCAAAATGAAAAACAAACTATAATTCAAACACTAAATGAAAATAACTGGAATAAAACAAAAACAGCTGAACAGCTCGGGATCTCCCGAAAAACCCTTTATAATAAAATGAATAAATACGATATAGAGTATTAAAAAATTATCGGAGCTAATATTTTAGTAATTAGTAAATAGTAATTAGTAAATAGTTAATAGCAAATAGTTTTAAACTAAAACCTAAGAATATTTTTTAATTGCTGATACAATTTTCGAATTTAAAAAATTTTAAAGGCAATTATTAACACACACCCACACAAACACAGACTCAAATTATATTTTAACTTAATCTTAATCTTAATCTTAATCTTAATCTTAATCTTAAAAAAATGGGGAATAAATCCCCATTTTTTTATTAAAACTGTTTCCCAGCTGTTGCAACCATTACTGCTTTAATTGTATGTAATCTATTTTCTGCCTGATCAAATACTTTTGAATGTTTGCTTTCAAATACTTCATCGGTAACTTCTTTAATACCGGGATATTTTGAAGCCATATCAGTATCATCATCATGATATGAAGGAAGACAATGTAGAAAAATAACTTCATCATCGGCATTGTTAATCATCTCCATGTTCACCCTGTAATCTTCTAATAATTCAATTCTTTGAGGGATTACATCTTCTTCTCCCATTGAAGCCCATACATCAGTATATATTACCTGAACGCCTTTTGTTCCATTATCCACATCATCGGTAATTGTAATGGTAGCACCTGTTTCTTTAGCAAATTCTTTTGCTTCTTCAACAAGGTTTTTATCAGGATGTAGTTTTTTAGGAGCAACAATTTTAAAATCCATACCTACTTTTGATGCACCAAGCATAAGAGAATTTGCCATGTTGTTTCTTCCGTCACCAACATACGCAAATTTAATGTCTTTTAATTTTCCAAAATTTTCCTTTACAGTTAAGAAATCCGCTAGTATCTGGGTTGGGTGATATTGGTCTGTTAAACCATTCCATACAGGAACACCAGCCCATTTAGCTAATTTTTCAACTGTTTCATGTTTAAAGCCTCTAAATTCAATACCATCAAACATTCTTCCAAGAACTCTTGCAGTATCTTTAATTGTTTCTTTTCCACCAAGCTGAATATCATTTTTACCAAGATATTCTGGATGAGCTCCTTCATCTGTACATGCCACTGTAAAAGCTGCTCTTGTTCTTGTAGACGGTTTTTCAAAAATTAGTGCAATATTTTTATTTTCTAAATTTTTAGGAAAAATTCCTGCATTTTTATTTTTCTTTAATGTTTCAGAAAGATCAATTAAAAAATTTATCTCTTCTTTTGTATAATCCTTCAATGTCAATAAACTTCTACCTCTAAGATTAAAAGCCATAACGACCCTCCTTTATTTTTTGATTAGAGTACCGGTTTTACCTTTTAATGCATCTTCAATTTTCTCAGGTAAAGTAATATATACTTTTTCACCACCATTTTCAAGAAAATTAATAGCTGCTTTTATTTTTGGTCCCATACTTCCTGGTGGGAAATGACCTTCTTCTAAATACTTCCTACAATCTTTCACTGTCATCTCATCCAGAAACTGTTCATTTTCTTTTCCAAAATTTATTGCAACTTTTTCTACTCCTGTAGAAATGACCAAAATTTTAGCATCAATTTCTAAAGCAAGTACTGCTGATGCAAAATCTTTATCAATAACAGCATCTATTCCTTCTAAATTTCCTTTATCATCGTAATAAACAGGTATTCCGCCTCCTCCTGCAGCTATTACTACAGTACCGGAATTAACCAGTTTTTCTATTGTATTTTTTTCAACAACAGTTTGTGGAATTGGAGAAGGTACTACTCGTCTGTAACCTCTTCCTGCATCCTCAACAATATTCCATCCCTTTTCTTCTTCATGCTTTTCTGCTTCATTTTTAGAATAAAACGGTCCTACTGGTTTAGAAGGATTTTTCATCTGTGGGTCTTCAGGGTCCACTACAACCTGGGACAATATAGTTACAACATCTTTATCCATCCCTTCCTGATGTAATCTATTTTGAAGAGATTGTTCTATCATGTATCCCATCCCGCCTTCTGTATCAGCAACAATAACACCAAGCGGTCTGTCGGGAACACCTTTTTTCACACCCTCTTCTGTTCTGATTAACATGTTGCCTGCCTGCGGTCCGTTTCCATGTGTAATAGCTACCTCATATCCATCTTTAATTACATTTAATATTCCACCTAAAGAGGCCCTTGTGTTTTTAAACTGCTGGTGAATATTTCCTTCTTCTCCTTCTCTAATAATCGCGTTGCCACCCAAAGCTATTACTACTTTTTCCTTTGTCATCTGCTCTAGCACCTCCTAAAATAAAATAAGAGGTATGAATTTAAATTCATACCTCCTATTAATTTATTTTGAATAATGATTAGTTAATTTTATCTTTTACAATATCTTCAAGAGTTGGTTCACCAATTTCTTGAAGCTCATAGGTTACTCTCATTGTAGGTTTCTTGATATCGATTAATCTATTAAGATCAATAGGTGTACCAATAACTACAACTTCAGCATCTGATTTATTTATTGTTGTTTCAAGATCTTTCATCTGACCCTTATCATAACCCATTGCAGGAAGAACTTTTCCTACTTCAGGATATCTCTTAAATGTTCTTGCAATTTTCCCAACTGCGAATTCTCTTGGATCGATAATTTCCTTAGCACCATATTTTCTTGCTGCTATTGTACCTGCTCCATATTTCATATTACCGTGAGTAAGTGTAGGGCCATCTTCCACAACTAAAACTTTTTTACCATGAATTTTGTTATCTCCTTTTAAAAAGATTGGCGATGCTGCATCAACAACCTCTGCATCATTATTTACTTGTCTAATATTCTCTCTTACTTTTTCTATTCCTTCCATATCTGCAGAATCAATTTTGTTAATTACTATAACATCTGCCATTCTAAAGTTTGTTTCTCCAGGATAATATTTCATTTCATGACCTGCTCTATGTGGATCAGCAATTGTTATATGAAGGTCTGGATTGTAAAATGGAGTATCGTTGTTTCCACCATCCCAGAGAATGACATCCGCTACTTTTTCTGCTTCTTTTATTATTTCATGATAATCTACTCCTGCGAAAACAATATTTCCTCTATTTATATGAGGTTCATATTCTTCCATTTCTTCTATTGTACAATTATGTTTTTCAAGATCTTCAAGCTTTTCAAATTTTTGTACTCTCATTGCATTAAGATCTCCATAAGGCATAGGATGTCTTATTACTGCAACTGTTTTGCCCATATCTTTTAATATTTCGGAAACTCTTCTTGTAGTTTGACTCTTTCCACATCCTGTTCTTACAGCACAAATTGCTATAACTGGCTTTTCAGATTTAACCATTGTTGTATTTGTACCCATAAGCTTAAAATCAGCACCATTAGCATTAGCAATTGCTGCTCTGTGCATTAAATAGTCATAAGAAACATCGGAATATGCAAATACGACTTCATCGATTTCTTTTTCTTTGATTATTTCTTCAAGATTATCTTCACTGAATATAGGAATTCCATCAGGATAAAGTTCACCTGCAATTTCTGATGGATATTTTTTGTCATCAATATCCGGAATTTGTGTAGCAGTAAAACCCACTACCTCATAATCATCATTATCTCTGTAGTAACTATTAAAATTGTGAAAATCTCTTCCCGCTGCACCAAGTATTAAAACTCTTTTCTTTGCCATATAAAAACCTCCTTTTAAATTTAAAAACACTAAACCTAGGTAACCTAAACAAAAACTCTAATAATATTATATATAAGCATTGGTTTTCAAAGCGTTGGCAAAATAATAGATATTGAACATCTATCGCAGTCATAGGATAAGGTCAATATCAATTTTTGTCAATAGGTATTTTTATTCCTAAAAAAAAATATTGAATTTAAGATTCCTTATTGAGACTGTCCAAAAACTAAACCTGGCATAAAATTTGTATTATACATTATTTATTCGATGTATTATAACATAACCCCAAAAGTTTTAAATTATTTCTGTAATTCCTGCCCTGTCCCAAAGGGCCAACTTGTTTGCTTAGATCTTACTAATGGCTTATTCACTAAAATAATTAAACTCGCCCTGCTTTGCAGGACTCAGACAACATTTTTTTTAATCAAGATTAAAAGCTTTCATTAAGCCATAAGTGCGATTACAAATGATAATTAATGTAAATAATTTAAAAACTTTAGGTTTTATATAGCGGAGATATTTGAGAAGTGATTATTTATATAACTGTATTTTTATTTTTTAATCATAAAAATAGTTTTTAGACAGCCTCTATTAGTAATTTATATATTTATTATTTTTTAAAAGATATTACTTCAAAATCTTTGACTTTGTACGGAGATGGTCTGTATCTTTAAATATTCCATTATTATCCAATATTTTTATATCAAAACCTAATTGTGAAGAATAATATATACAATCATATTTACTGCAAATTTCATAGCTTCCCGTCGGTCTTTTTTATCATCATTAAATACCTCATAGTCGGTTAATCCATCCACAATATCAGCTTCGTGGCTGTAAAGAACAGCTATTCTATTTTCTTTAAATATTGCATATAACTGTGGCTTTTCTTTATCATGTTTATGTACTTTGGGGTAATATTCTAATTTTTTATAGCAATTAAAAATTTTATGTGAAAAATCTAATTCTTCAAAATTTTCTTCGGGAAATACTTTTTTCATTTCTCTTCTGATATTTTTATCAAAACCGTAATCATCATTTATATATAAAAACCCACCACTGGAAAGATACTCCCTTAAATTTGAAACTTCAGTTTCATTAAGTTTAATATTTCCATGACCGGACATAAAAAGCATTGGATACTGAAAAAAAGATTTATCTTTTAAAGTAATGACCCTTTCTTTTTTAGTAACCTCCATATTCAATTCTGTTTTTAGCATTTGAAGCCAGTTTTTTAAAGCAGTAGGATCTGTATACCAGTCCCCACCCCCGTCATACTTTACTCTTGCAATGCTAAACTGTGCATATAAAGTTGTTGCAAAAATAAAAAGTACAAATATACTAATTGTTTTTTTCATAACTTCTCCCATACCCATACAACTGTAAGTAACAGCAAAATAAGAATATATATAATAATATTATTACTAAAATACATCTTTATTTTGTTCTCCTTATTTATCAAATTCTCAATTTCATACCTATTCATTTTATAAATCTTTCCACTACCTACAGATTTTAATTTCTCGAAATCCGGGTTTTTTCTGATTCTTTCTATATTATCATTAAAAAATAATACATAGCTTATTCTTCCAATTCTTAAAACATTTCGATTTTTACCATGGGGATTAAATGAATATACCCATTGGCCATTTTTCATATAGGGTATAACTTCTTTTTTATTAAAAAATACGGGTATTTTATTATTTACCAATAATTTATTAGACTTATCTTTATAAAGAAGATTATTGGAAAATTCCCATTCCGTTTGTTTATTTATTCTATTATGAATATTAATTATTTTTCTCATGAAATAATCATAAATCATAAAGTCCTTAAGGTAATAATGGTATAAATCACTTAAGGCAAGAACTATATGATTATTATTTTCATAAATTATAGGAATATCTTTTATTTTAAAAAATATTTTGGATGGTTTAAGATTTTGACGAACAATATTCTGGAGGAAAAATGATTTTGATGAAATTTTCTGAAAATTAATTCCCTCACTAATTACCTTTCCCGGAGGGGAGATTAAAACATCAATCGCTTTATCTTTTATAGTATTACCAACTGATATTATCATGTCATAGTTTCTAAAATCAGGTTTGCTATTAAAAATTGTATTTTTATAAAAATATTTATTTTTAATTTTTACACATTGATCGGTTTGATATGAAGGAAATTTGTCAAAATACTTTCTCAAATAAGCAATTTCAAAAGAAAGCTTCCCCAAAATTAATATCTTTTTTTTACTGTCTTCAGTTTTAATATATCCGGTTACACTATTATTATTTTTAAGCTCATCTTTATTTTCAGCTACTACAGTAATTTTATTTAACTTTTTATTTAAATTTTTTATATTTAGAGTCACCAGCTTCTTACTATTTTTTTCTATAAAAACCATTTTATTATTATGATAATTATTGTTAATTTTTAAGGACAATCCAATTTCTTTATCATCTGAAGAAATATTTTGTAAATATACTTTTGCCCTAGCTTTTTCTCCTTTTTTAAAGGTAGATGGTATAATAAAATCATTAATCTGAATATCATCAAATTCATTTTTTTCTTCAGGTATTATAGGAAACAACTCAATATCGGGATTCTTAAGATCAATCTTAATATGCCCATCACTTATTAGCAGGTATTTATTATTTTTATTTAACCCGGCAGAATTCAGTATTGATTCATTTTCATTAAAATTTATTTTTCCGTTTTCTTTGTTCTTTTCTCCAAAAGTATAATATTTATAATTAAATTCTTTTATAAATTTTATTAATTTGCTTTTACTGTATTTATTCATACTTATAGAATTATCAATTAAAAATACAAATTTAGATTTTTTTCTTATTTTATAAGAAATATTAAACATCAAAAAGAATAATAAAATTAAAATAATTATCCGTAAATATTTAGTTTTATTCACTAAAAAACCCTCTTTCTTTAAACACAATAAATGAATCAAAAATAAAAAAAAGAATAGCTAAAAAAAGCATTATTTGCCGCAGATTTATTTTTTTTTGTGCAGAAAATTCGATATTTTCCAACCCGTTTTTATCTTTACTATCATAATGGGTATCATATTCACTTTTTGATTGATTTACACTTTTATACACAACACCTTTCGATTTATGTATTTCTAAAAACCCGTTTTTATTTAACCTATCCACCTTTAATTTATTACCTTCCATTAAATGATTAATATTTTTTTTATTAAAGTATATATTTTTGATATTGGATTCCAGTTCTAATTCAGAATCTTCATTTAAACGGAGATTTGTATTTTTTTTATCATATATCCATTTTCTAAATTTCTCATAAAGGTAAGATTTTAATATAAAATTGGAATATTCATATTCAGGATTAAAATTAAAAAAAATTATATTCTCCCATTTATATATAGAGTTTATAGTTTCGTTTCCTGCAATCTTTTTTCCATCACTGGCTTTCATTTTGAAATATTTTTTTAAAGTATAGGTTCTATTTTTTTCATCAAAAAAATAGCAATCATTTCTCGAATTTATTAATCGTAAGTAGCTTACCGGAAAATTAAGAAAATTTATACCACCTTTTGAAGGGAAAAGAAATACTTTATTTTGCTTTGCAGCGGGTAGTATTTTTTTTTCAATTTTATTATTATCTACAATAAAAAAATAAATAGTAGAATCAGAATAATTACCTTTTTTAATATTTAATACTTCCATTATACTATCCAAATAAACATTTGATTTATTTATATAATATGTTTTATCCGTTTCTTCTACATAAATAGTCTGATAATAACTATTATCGGATAAATATGAATCATCCCGAACCTTAAACTCCAGATTATGATAGCCAGTTTTATTGAATAAGTAATTAAATTTAACTATTTTTTGTTTTTCTATAGATACATTTTGTGTTTTAATAGTATTCCCATCAACCTGTATTTCTAATTCGGTATTGATATTTTTATTATCTGCAGCAAGAAAAATATCAAATTCTACTACTTCATTTTTAAGAACTATATCTCTATTTGCTTTTACATCATAAACCATACAGTTGTTTATATTGGAAACGTTTGAAATATAAGTTGTATTATCATTTAAATTTTTTTTATTATCAGAAATAAAATAATATTTACCCGAATAAGGAATTTTACTTCTATTATCCGAATTAAAGTTTTTTGAGGGTAGCCTGATATTATCTTTGTATAATTCATTATCCAGATAGTAGATCTTTCCGATAAGATTGCGTTTCTCCATTTTTTTAATAATCTGCTCAATATTCTTTTTATATTTAATTGAAGAAAATGATATATCAATAATTAAATCTTTTTTTGCATTTTTATTAATAAAAACATCAAATCCAGCAAAAGATAAGACCAGAAATAATATTATTAGCATTCTTAATATTAATCTAAGTATGTTTTTTCTTTTGATATGTTGTTTTTTTATAATTTTTTCGAAAATAATATTTGATGGAAATTCAAGCTTTTTTCTTGATGTTCTGGTAAATAAATAGATTAAGACAGGGATTATAACAGCTGGTAATAAATATATAAATACAGGATTCTCAACCGACATTTAATCACCTGTTCATAAAATATTTATACAGAATTGAATATAAATTATCCCTATTATTTAAAAGCAAATAATTATTATTCTGAGAATTAATTTCTTTCTTTAAAGTGTTTATTCTCTCTTTTAACCGATCAAGATAATATTTTTTTATCTGTTTAACAGAAAAAATTTCTCTACTTTTTTTTTCACTATCAATAAATTCATAACTACCATTGAAGTTGAATTTTTGTTCTTTGTTTGAAAGGATATGGAAATAATTTAACTCATTTTTATCAACTCTTCCGTATTTCCCTATATCAATTATATTATCTAAATCTCCCCAAAAATCAGATATGATAAATATAATTGAATTATTAATTTTTTTAATTTTTTGTCTTAAATTGGAAAAGTTTGTTCTTTCCGAAGCTTTGATTTGTTTCAACCTGTTATAGGCTATATTAATGCTGGAAAAATTACTCAATTTTTTGCTAAATTTATATATGCTATCATTGAAACTATACAGGAAAACATTATTATTTTGCTTTAAAGCTATTCCTGTTAATATTGCAGTCAAATACTTGCCATAAATTAGCTTTGAAACTTTTTCACCAAAATACATGGAATTAGAATTATCAAGAAAAATATGTATATCAACATTTACTTTTTTTTCAAATTTCTTTATAAACAATTTGTCAGTACGGGCATATAATTTCCAGTCAATTTTTTTAAAATCATCTCCGTACTGATACTTTCTATAGTCTTTAAATTCTATACTATGTCCGCTGAATGGCGATTGATGGAGACCATTAACAATATTTTTTATTATAAGATTGGAAAATATTTCAAAATATTTTAAATTGCCAATTTCGGATGGAGTGAAATCATTAATCTTTTTTGATGCCATAAGAAAACATCAGCCTATATTTGAAGAAATCATTTTTCTATTTTATAAATTAATTTTTTCTGTATATTTTCTTCCATTTCTTTTCTTTTTTCATCATAGCCATCCCGACCCATCAATGCATAAGTTGCTTTCTTGCCCTCTTCAACACCTGGTTGATCGAACGGATTAACCCTGTACAAAGATGAACTTAAAACAGTTTGTAGTTCAAGCGCATATAAGAGCCCTCCGAGATGATATTCATCAATCTTATCAATTTTAATTGTGTAATTGGGTCTCTCAGCCTTCAATAGGGCGTATTTTACACCTTTCAATTCAGAATTTATTAATTCTTTAGAAGATTTATCATTGAAATAAGATAAACTTCTAAATTCTTTCAATTCATCGACCTTAAAATTGATATTGGTAGGGGTTTCTTCTGAATCTAAAAATACTATTAATTTGTCGTGAGGACCTTCCATAAATAACTGCAGAACTGAGTGCTGATCTGTAGCCCCTCTCAATATTATCGGTGTTGAACCATTTTCAACAATTTCATTATCATGATTATACTTTTTACCAAGGCTTTCCGCCCATAGTTGCTGATACCAGTATCCTATATTTTCCAATTTATCCTTATAGCACATTAATGCCAGAATATTTCTATTCATTTTTTTATCGTATAAGTAATTTACAAGCCCTGAAAGAACGATAGGATTATTTTCAACCTGTTTTCGTCTCCAGGCAGAATCAACAAATTTTGCCCCCTCCAGAAGATTTTTTATGTCAATATCAAGAAACAATGCGGGGATAAAACCTACTGGTGTAAAAATTGAGTATCTACCACCCACATCTTCAGGTATATAAAAAGTATCCAGATCGTACTTCTGGGCAATTGAAAACAAATCACCTTTTTGCTTTGAAGTAGTAGCTATTATATGCTTTCTTAAATCCAGATTTCTTTTTTTTAACAGATTAAAAATAACCGAAAATGCTGACATGGTTTCTGCTGTGCTGCCGGATTTGGTAACCACATTAAATACCGTTTTATCCAGCTTAACAACATCTAAAACTTCATTCAATGTTGCTGGATCTGAGTTATCTACAAAAAATATTTTTTTATCATTTATTATATTGTGATTTTTATGTTTTAATGACTTGAATAAGGCATAGGAGCCCAGAGAAGAGCCCCCTATACCTACCAGTACAAAATAATCAAATTTATCTAATTTGTGCTTATATTCTAGAAATTTTTCTACTTTTTGATAAGGAAGCTCCATAAACTTATAGGTTGATTTCCCCCTGCTGTTTTCTATCTTTTTATACGCTTCTCTTATAATTGTATTGTGTTGATCATAGAAATCATCCAGTAAGCCGCTTTCCTCACCTATATTTTTTTTTAATATATTAGAAAAATCAAATGTTAGCATAAAAATAAATCCTCAAATTTAATATTCTCCTCTTAATCTTTTTTCAACAATTTCTAATCTACCCTTTGCATAAGGATAATTAGGATTATCCAATATTTGCAAATAGTGTTTTTTTGCAAGAGGCCAGTTCTTAAGTTTATAATATACATCTGCTAAAATTGAATGTGCATAAGCATTATCTTCAATTTCCAGTGACTTTTCTGCATTATCGATTGATTTTTGATACTGATCGAGCTTAAAATAGGAATCTGCAATTAATGAATATCCAACCTGTTTTTCCGGATTTTCCTTTATATATTGCTCAAGTATTGGTATGGTTTTTTGAGCATATTCATCATGAAGTTCGGTATTTGTATCTGTGTACATTTCCGATAGCTTTATATATGTATTTACCAGATGAATTTTATACTGATTGGATTTTGGTTCAAGCTCATAAGCCTTTTCATCGTGTTTAATTGCTTTTTTGTATAAATCAATCCTTTTATTTCTATCTTCTGCTGATAGGTCTTTCCCTCCGGATTTTGATCCAACATCCATCCCCTGGGAAAGATAAGTATCTGCCAATAAGTAATGTGCCTGAGCATCTTCCGGCCTAACTTCAACCAGCTTTTCATACGCTTTCATCTTTTTATCAGTTTCACCCAGTTGTTCATATGTTTTAGCAAGCTGGAACCACCCGTTTCCATTCTGGAATTCAGGATCTTTATCTAAACCTTTTTCATAGTATTTTACTGCCTCTTCCAATTTGCCCTTGCTTCTCAAATTGTTTGCAAGTGCAAACTCCCCTACTGCACTTTCGGGGTTAGCTTCCATCGCGCGTTCATAAAGCTCTTTTGCTTTCTCCGGTTTCCCGTTTTTTTCAAGAATTGACCCATACTGCAGATATCCCTTGTGCTGATTGGGATAATCTTTGATATATTTATTAAAATATTTTTCAGCATTTTCAAGATCCCCAATATTACCGTAGGCTCTTCCTATTCCCAGTATAGAATTGCGGTATGTCATTTTTGCTTTATCGCTTCTTTTCCCTTCATCAATTCTTTCAATTAAATCTATAGCTTTTTTATATAGCTTTATTGAAGATCTGTACTGTTTATTTGATGCTAAATTAAATGCTTTATTATACTGAATCAAAAATTCAGGAGTCGCCTGTGTTTCCTGTATCTGTCCTGCAAGAGGATCTTCCTCCTGGGGAGCAGCACAACCATAAAACACCGGTAATACCAAAATCACCGCCAAAATAACTGATATTAATTTTATTTTTTTCATAATGTACACCTTCCTTTTATTTATATTATATACCTAATAAATATTTTATTGATAACCACCACTGTTCTTTTAAATATAGTACACGACCTATCAATAATGAAATTCTTGCCATAACAGTATATCCAAATGTTGCACCAAAAGTAATCATAAGCATCCACATACCAAATTTAGCAACTCCACCTACTGCTCCTTCATGTTCAACTGAAAAGAAGAAATAAACAAGACCTGCTATAACAACCAGCAATATTAATATTGTATTTATAGCATTTCCGATATTTCCCGCTGTAAAGCTAATTTTATCAAATCCCTGCATTGTAGCCCCCATCTGTCTTAAGATATTTGTTTCTAGGTGTCTGATAATCTGATAACCTGCCATAACACCTACAGAAAATGCTATACCCATTCTGGAAAGAACAGATAATGAGGGCACCAATCTAAAGAGCATGAATATACCTAATATAACCGGAATAATCGGCCAATAATTCCCTTCTTTAAACTGATTAATAACATTAGGTCTAATAATATTATGATAAAAAGTAACAAACCAGTAAGCAGCTGAAGTCCCCACAAATAAGTGCTCTGCAAATTTATATAAAGGGTTATCTTTGTATAAAAAACTAAAAATACACAGGGTTAAAAATCCTCCAATAGTATATCCTATTGCCTGAGTTAAGCTTAATTCTATCATACTATCACCCTCTTACTTTCTTTTTTCTTTTTCTTTTTTTCTCTTTATAATAAACATGCTTATGTTCCCTATTATTATAAAGATAATTATCATTAAATGTGCTACTGTCTGAGCAGACATACCTGCAGAAGCCGTACCGGGTACATCAATTAAGTTTTCATATTCTGCAGCGCCTCTTAATCCCCCCATTAGACCGAGCAGTTGACCCGAGTTGTAATAAGCAAAAAACTGTGGTGCACTAACTGCAGTACACCCACCGGCAACGGGAAGTCCAAACTTATCACTGGCAACCATGACCCAGTGTCTTAATCCGGGATCTCCTGCTGATAATGTAACTGCAAGGGAAAAATCATCCAGCTTATTAACATGTTTCATTATAGGAAGATCCTTAAGAGCAACACCATCTTTATCGGTTGGAAATGTTTTCTTGACCGATCCCCCCATGCTATCGATAACAACAAGACCTCCAGATTTATAACCCAGGTTAACATAATCTTTTCCGTATTCTTTGTCATATTTTGCTGCCTTTTTTTCCATAACCAGGGTTCCTAACCCTACTCCCACCGGCCAAAGAGCCATTCCAACTACTTTTATATCATTTCTAAATAAATGATCTATAACAGCATTTGCCATAGGCTGCAGTTCCGGCAAACTTGAAGCAGCATAATCAAAGGACACAAGAACAACATCGTCCTCTTCCAAACTATTTATTTTGTCATATATATTTTCAACAGGTTGGGTTGGTTTACTTTCCATTGTTACATTGAAAAGAAGCGGTATAAACACCGTTAACCCTATTATTAAATATATAATTCTTCTATCTAAATCGTTAACTTTTTCCCAGAAACTCATAATAACTCCTTTATTCTCCACCTAAATGGGATCTTTCTATACCAAGCATTATCTTAATAGAAGTACCCATAACACCAAGTGCTGCACCTATAAGTATCGCACGTTGACCAGCCATGTTTATAACATTCATAATCCATTCAGTAACATTAGGTATATGAAACCTGCTCAAAAATGAACTTTCAGTAAAATGTAAAAGATCTCCTGTTATCCATTCCCCTATTGGCACCCTACCAAGCATTACAATAAAAGCTGTTATCAAAAGTATTGTTGCCATGGTAGATTTAGCCCTAAATGCCCTAAATGAAGCTGAAGCAATGTAAAATGCTAAAAGAGAAAACATCGTGGCCTGTAAAGGAACCATAATATATTCAAACATAAAATCGAATCCAGGATTATCCAATCCACCCTTTAAAAAACCGAAAAAGGCCATAACAATTAAACTTACCAGAGTTATTACTGGATAAAGAACCTCTATCCCTTTTTCTCTTTTTATTTTTTTTATAGATACTTTTACCAAACTCAAAATTCCCACAAACATTGTAAATGCAACTATTATCATATACCAGTCCTGAAAGATGCTTCTTAAAGGTGAAATTGTTGGATGCGGTGAAAAATACGAAATAATCAATATTAAAGATGTTATCAGGGTAATTACAAACGGTAACTGTCTTTTTAAGAACATAAATTCCCTCCTATCCTATATCGGTAAATATTTCAGCAAAGTGAAATTCAGGAAATATTATTGTCATAATTGCACCAACTATAATTGCAATCATAATTAAAAGTTTCGCATAATCCTGTCCCTTAAGAGCACCAAGTATATCGGGTTTTCTTGAAAGATATGCTGATGCTGCATAAAGTTCTTCTCCAATTAAAACATAATCACATGTTGTAATGAAAAATGGTATCTGTGATGGCATTGCAGTGCCTGCAACCTGAATAGCCCCTATTGAGTGTCCTGTTTCTGCAAGAATCAAACTTTCTGCATAGAAAGCACCAAGCATAAAAACTGCTGCAGGTTTTTCTCTTACCATATAACCATCTATATGGGAAACATAACCGAATTGGTCATTTGTAACATAGTGAACCATATCATCGTTAAACTGATCCGGTCTTCCAGCTCTCATATAAGCCTCTTTAACAGTATCATTGGCAGTTGATAAAACAATCGGTTTACTAACAGGTACATTTAAATCAGTACCAAAATTAGCAGTTTTATATGCAACCTCGCTCAGTACAAGAACCCCTGCTATTGTCTGGGGATTCTTAACATCAAGAATTCCGGGAACAAATAATACCGGTTTTCCCATCTCTGTTGCACGACCAACTGCCTCATCCAGTGAATCAAGAGCAGGAATTCTTCGAATTTTTAGCTTCTGCCCTCTTCTTGCAGCACTAATAAAATAATATATTAGTCCTCCAATAATTAATAATGAAACTAAAACTGCGGTCTTCCCAACATTATAAAATGCCACACCGGGAGTAATCGTTTTTGATTCTTTAGTAAAAAGCAAATTCCCCTCTTTGTCATAAACCTCTATTTTATATTTGTAGCTATTTTTATGATTTACCGAGTTATCCTTCATTTTATCTACAAGTTTATTTGTAGATTTATATAACTTCCAATCTTCCCCATTAATCTTCTGAAAGATTTTAATATTACCAACTTCTTCTTCAGCTGTAATATTCCAGCTAACAACCAGCTTTCCTCCACCATCATATGGAACATCACGAACTTTTAAAGAAGATACATCGCTGCTGGAATAGATTAGAACAGTTCCCAGCAATAGAAATAGCAAAACACCTACTGCTTTACGCATTCTCTCCTCCTTTTTTAATAAAACCCAAGAAACTAAAATATATTTTTATAAAAGTATAAAAGTTATCGATGATTTGTCAATAAAAATCATTTTTTAACATCTTCAATTAATTTATTTAAAATCTCATTTTTATCAATATTTTCAGCCTCTGCCTGAAAGTTAAGAATTATTCTATGATTAGCTATATAATTAAAAGCCCGGTCAAGATGGGTTCTTTCAACTTTCTTTTTTCCTTCAATATAAGCAAACCCCCTGGCTGCCTTTATAAGATACTGTCCTCCGCGGGGACCCACCCCCCATGAGAGATAATTTTTAACATAATCCGGCGATAATTTATCCTCTTTCCTGGTCATTCTTACTAAATTTAATCCATATTTGTAGTGATAATCAGATATCGGAATTTTGTTAACACATTTTTGAAGTTGTAAAAGATCTTTTTGGTTTATTTTATAGCTTTTATCTATTTCTAAATCATTTTCATTCATTCTTATAATTTTTAATTCATCTTTATAATCAGGATAGTAAATATTTATTGAAAACATAAATCTATCAAGCTGAGCTTCGGGTAAGGGATAGGTTCCTTCCTGCTCTATGGGATTTCGTGTTGCAAAAACTATAAATGGTTTGTCCAGCTTATATGATTTTCCTCCCACTGTAACATTTTTTTCCTGCATTGCCTCAAGAAGAGCTGCCTGTGTTTTAGGAGGAGTTCTATTTATTTCATCCGCTAAAATAATATTTGAAAAAATAGGCCCTTTTTTATATTTGAAAAACCTTTCATTGGTTTTAGGGTCGGTATCAATAACTTCACTTCCAAGTATATCCGAGGGCATTAAATCCGGAGTAAACTGAATTCTTTTGAAATTTAAATCAAAAAGTTTACTTACAAGATTTATAATTAAGGTTTTTGCAAGCCCCGGTACCCCAGTAATGATTGAATGGCCGTTTAATATGATAGAGGTTAATACAACCTCTATCACATCTTTTTGGCCAATAATTTTGGAATTTAAATGGTTGAATATATTATTTAATTTATTCCTCATCTTCATTTAATGTTTCATTAAGCTTTTTTACAACATCATCAACATTCATTCCATGAACTCTTAAGCCCTGTTCCAGAGTCTCAAACTGTGCGGCAAAACAGCCCACACACCCTAATCCCATTTTTTGTAGCTCCTGAGCAATTTCAGGGTATTTAGAAATTATCTCTTTTAATTGCATATCCTTTGTAATTTTAGCCATAACTTACCTCCATTTTATTTATTCATTATACTTTCTATTTCGTCAGTTTCCTTAGCAATATTTTCGGATAGGTTAACAACTTCATTCTCATCAACAAGAACATCATCCTCTATTCTAATTCCAACATCTTTCTCTTTTATGTATAAGCCGGGTTCTATAGTTATAACAGCTCTTTCTTTTAATTGTTCCGATTTAAATGAAAGATCATGCGTATCCAAACCAAGATGATGGCCTATGCTGTGATAATAATATTTTTTTAACTCTTCATCTTTATCTATTAAATCAAGGGACTTTAAGCCCTTTTTTAAAATCTCTTTTGCTTCATTAGCAATATCCTTCAGTGTTTTCCCAACCTCCACATTTTTTATGGATTGCTTATTGGTTTTCAACACAATTTCATAAATCTCTTTCTGGCTTTTCGAGAATTTTCCACTTACAGGAACTGTTCTGGAAATATCAGCAGAATATCCTTTCCATCGCGCTCCAACATCAAAAAGTAACAAATCATTTTTTTTAAGTTTTCTGTCTCCGTCAGGATAGTGAAGAATAACCCCATTTGGCCCTCCTGCTACAATTGTGTTAAAGGCGATTTTTGCACCTCTTTTTTTTATCTGATAATTTATCATGGCTTTTACTTCGTATTCCCTCATACCTGGTTCAATATTTTCCCAGGTATAGTAAAGAGCTTCCTTTGTAATCTCAATAGCCTTTTTTATTAGTTTTACTTCCGAATCATCCTTTACCGTTCTTAATTTTTTCATAATCTCAGTACTGTTTTTAACATCAAGATGGGGGAAGTTATATTTAATATCCCGAATGAAACTTTTTCTTTTATTATTTTTTTTACTTAAAGTACTCTCATTTTTGTAATTTATATACACAGTTTCCATCTTATTTAATACACCGGCAATCACATTATCCCTGTTTTTTAGGTATTCCACCTTATCAATACCGGATATTTCTTTTGCCTTTTCTTTTCCGAGACGAATTCCTTCCCATTTTTCCCTGTCGGGATTTTTGTTCTGAATAATTAAAATCTCCTTTTTCTTTCCTCCTTTTCCCTTAAAAAGGAGAAGAATGTTGTTTTCTTCCTTTATACCGGTTAAATATAAAATATTGCTATTAATTTTAAAAGGTTTGCCGCCCAAATTTTTTTCCCCAATAATCAAAAAAGCCTCTTTCTCTTTTAAATATTTATTTAAAATTTTATCTCTTCTTTTTTTAAATTTATTAGCCATAATGTTCTCCCCTATTTCTATTGATTCTTTAATAACTTTCTTAAAAGTTGATTGGTTTTTTTAGGATTAGCCTTACCCTTTGTTTTTTTCATAATCTGACCCATAAAAAACCCAAACAGCTTATCTTCTCCATTTTTATATCTTTCAACTGCATCGTTATTTTCCTCTAATACTTCTTTAATAATGTTTTCCAATTCATCACTATCTGAAACCTGACTCCAGCCTTTCTCATCAACAATATCTTCCGGTTTTTTACCGCTGTTATAAACCTCTTTTAATAATTTTTTCCCTATTTTCCCACTTATTTTATCCTGATCAATTAATTTCAATATTGAAGCAAGTTTTTGCGGAGTAACATCGATTTCCTTAATTTCTTTACCATCTTCATTCATTAAATTTAAGAGCTCATTTATTATCCAGTTGGCTGCAGCTTTACCATCATCAAATTTTTCTAAAACTTTTTCAAAATAATGAGCTAAATCAATTTCCGAAGTTAATATTGAAGAGTCATAATCAGAAAGATTATACTCTTTACTGAATCTCTGGCGTTTTTGGAGGGGAAGTTCAAAATCAATATTCTCTATTTTTTCTATTATATCATTATTTATATGGAAAGCTGGAATATCCGGTTCGGGGAAATATCTATAATCTGCAGCTTCCTCCTTAGTTCTCATAATCTTTGTTTTTTCTTTATCCTCCAGCCACATTCTGGTTTCCTGCTTTATTTTTTCTTTTTTACCCTTTTTTATTAATTCAATCTGTCTGTCTATTTCATATTCTAGTGCCTTTTTAACTGCTTTGAATGAATTCATATTTTTTAGTTCAACCTTGGTTCCAAACTCCTCATCTTCTTTTTTCATTACTGATACATTTACATCAACTCTAAGTTCACCTTTTTCCATATTCGCATCTGAAATATCCAAATATCTCAAAATTGATTTTAATTCATTTAAAAACTTATAAGCTTCTGAGGGAGTTCTTAAATCAGGCTCGGTTACAATCTCCAATAATGGAACTCCTGCTCTATTATAATCAATCAAAGAATTATTATCATCTTTGTCATGAAACACCTTTCCCGTATCTTCTTCCATATGAATTCTTGTAATACCGATATCTTTCATATTATTATCCTCAAGTAATATTTTAATATTTCCATCATAACAGATAGGATAATCATACTGAGTAATTTGGTAATTTTTTGGAATATCGGGATAAAAATAATTTTTTCTGTCAAATTTTGTTTTGTCGTTTATTTTAGAATTAGTAGCTCTTCCAAGCAGAAGGGCATATTCAATCATTTTTTCATTAACCACAGGAAGACTACCAGGATGCCCCATACATACCGGGCATATATTTGTATTTGGTTTTTGTCCAAACTCAACTTTACAGTTGCAGAATGCCTTGGTTTTAGTTTTTAATTGAGTATGTATTTCAAGCCCTATAATTGATTTATATTTCATTTTTTACCTCCTGTAATCTTTTCAACCTCATAGCCCAGCTTAAATAAATCAATCTCTTTAAAAGAATTACCCATAAGCTGTACAGAAGTATAGAAATCTCCAGTTTTATAGAGAGGTATTGACAGTGCAGGTAATCCCGACAGATTGGCCGGTATGGTAAAAAGGTCACTTTTGTACATATACAATATGTTTTCTACTTTTTCTCCTATTTTAAATGGCAAGTTGGGAGTAGTAGGAGTTGCTATTATATCAACACTATCAAATTTGGATTCCAATTCTTTTTTAATCATTTTTCTTGCTATTAAAGCTTTTTTATAATACTTTTCCGCATACCCACTGGATAAAACAAAAGTTCCAACCAGGCATCTCCTTTTTACTTCTTCTCCAAAACCTAAATTTCTGGTTTTGGATACAAGTTCTTCCTTACTTCGGGTTCCTTCTTTTCTTGTTCCATATCTGATACCATCAAATCTAGCAAGATTGGAAGAGGCTTCAGCAGGAGCTATTATTTGATATATAGGGACGATATAATCCTTTTTATCAAAATCTAACTCAACAAGTTTATGCCCTTTTTTCTGTAAATTCTTAAGTATTTTATAATAATCTTCTTTAATTTTTATATTTATATCATCATCCAGCATAGATTTGAATATTCCAATTTTATACTTTTTATCATTATTCTTAAGTTTATTAAGATCATCAAGGTGCATATCTACCGTAGTGGAATCCTTTTTGTCTTTGCCGGTAATAACACTATATAAGCTAACTAAATCATCCATGGAATTCGTAATAGGACCTATTTGATCCAGAGAGGAAGCAAATGCTGTTAATCCATAACGGGATACCCTGCCATAAGTCGGCTTTAAACCGTAGGTACCCGTAAATGCTGCAGGCTGTCTTACAGAACCACCGGTATCCGAACCCAGCGAAACCGGAACCAAATTCCCGGCTACAGAGGCTGCGGAACCTCCCGAGGACCCACCCGGTACATATTCCTTGTTTAGTGGATTTTTTACCGGCCCAAATGCCGAATGTTCGTTGGATGTTCCCATGGCAAATTCATCCATGTTAGTTTTTCCAATAATTATAGCCCCCGCTTTTTTTAATTTTTCAATTACTGTAGCATTATAGGGAGAGATATAATCCTGTAATATTTTTGAACCGCATGTCATTTTCATATTTTTTACTGCAATATTATCTTTTACCGCAACGGGAACACCGTAAAGAGGTTTATCATTGTTTCCTTCATCGCTTAGTTTTTCTGCCTGTTTTATAGCATTCTTTTCATTTAATTCTAAAAAAGAGTTATAAACATCATTTTCCTTTATATTTTTTATCACAGATCTAACTATTGGTACTATTCCTTCTTTATCTATTCTGTCTTTAACATCAGATATTTTCATCATTTATCACTCTCCAATATATTTTGGAACGGCTAAATAATTTTTTATTTTTTTAGGAAAATTGTCCCTAATTTTTTGAATACTTTGAAAGTTTTCTATTTCTTCTTTATGGGTCAACTTTTTGATATCCCTGGAGTTTTCAAGGTAATCGATTTTCTCTTCTTCAATTTCAGAAATTTTATCAACATATTCAATAATTTTGCTAAAATCTTTTTTTAACTTTTCTTCTTCTTTTCCAGTTAAATCAATACTTATGAGTTCTTTCATTTTTTTTATTGATATTTCAGTCATAAATCTCTACCTCCTCTTTTCTTGGATTAATTTCCACAAGATTAGAATCCCCAAAATCTACAACAATATTTTTAAATTTAGTTGCAATTATTTTTCCAACACCGTACTCGGAATGGTTTATTTTTTTCCCAACTTTGTAGGTTCCTATTATACCCTGGGGTGAAGATTTTTTTCTTTTTCTTCTAAAATTACTTCCCCCCTTATTTTTCCCGGATAAAGAAAATTTATATCTCTCATATTCCAGCAAATCATCTGGTATCTCCTTTAGAAATCTGGAAACTTCATTGTTATTTGAATATCCATAATAACTAAAGCTTTTTTTAGACCAGCTTAAATATAAATCTCTTTTTGCCCTTGTCATGGCAACATACAATAACCTTCTCTCTTCTTCAATTTCAGATGGAGAATTAAGTGAATTTTGATGGGGTATCTTTCCATCCTCCAAACCTGATACAAATACATGTTCAAACTCCAGTCCTTTGGCTTTATGTATAGTTAAAATATTAACAGCATCGGATTTATCAACATCATCCATTAAATCAATATCCTGTATAAGAGCAATATTATTTAAATAGTTCGACAGGCTGGGATCATCGCTTTTCTCCTGATATTCTTTGATATCATTCACAAGCTCGTGGACATTTTCCCATCTTTCCTCAGCATTATCAAAATATTTCTCCAGATAGCTTTTATAATCAATTACATCAATAAGTTTGAGTAGCCCATCAACCAATTTGTTTTTATCAAAATATTCTTCAGCTTCTTCAAATATTTTGCAAAAATCAGCTACATTATTATTGATTCTTTCACTTAACAATCTATTTCGATAAATATCTTCCAGGTCTGCATCATGATTTCGAAGTATATCCATTATTTTTTCCTGGGATCTTTTTCCAATTTTACGTTTAGGAGTATTAATAATTCTGCCCAGGCTTAAATAATCATTCCTGTTATTATAAAATTTTAAATAAGCAAGAATATCTTTTACTTCCATTCTATCAAAATACTTGAGTGAACCAATTACAATGTATGGAATAGTTTTATTTCTCAGACCTCTTTCTAGTTCTCTTGTTTGGGCATTGGTTCTAACAAACACAGCTATATTGCTGTAATTATTTCCCCTCTGTTTCAAATCAAGTATCTCATTACATATACGATTTACTTCCTGTTCCTTTGAGCTTTTTGCAAAAACTTTTATTTTAGACCCCTTTTGGTTATCAGTCCATAGCTTTTTCTCTTTTCTTTCACTATTATTGGAAATTAAATAATTTGCAGCTCTTAATATATTTTTTGTTGAACGATAGTTTTGTTCCAGCTTGATAATCTTGGGGTCATCAAACTTAGATTCAAAATTCATTATATTTTCTATATTGGCGCCTCTCCATCCATATATGGATTGATCTTCATCACCAACTACGCATAAATTATTCTTATTACCGGTGAGAAGATAAATTAAACGAAATTGAACATAGTTAGTATCCTGGTATTCATCTACGAGAACATATTCGAATTTGTCTCTATAATACTCTAAAATATCTTTATTTTCCTCAAAAAGTTTAATTGTCAAATTAATCATATTATCAAAATCAACTGCATCTGCTTCAAACAATCTTTTCTCATATTCATTTGCAATTTTTGTAAAATGTTTTCCATAACCTTCTATACCATACATTTCATCAAATTTTTTATAATTCTGCTTTGCTTTTGAAATTCCATTTAATATTGCATATATATCGCTTCTATCATGTTCAACATTAAAATCATTTAATATATTTTTAATCAGCTTTTTCTGGTCATCCTGATCATAAATTACAAAATTTCTGGATAAATTAATCTTATTAAAATGTTTTTTTAATATCCTCAAACAAACATAATGAAAAGTTCCTATCCACAATCTTTCAACGTTAATATTATCTACAAGTTTATTGACCCTATTCTTCATCTCCTCTGCTGCTTTATTTGTAAAAGTTAATGCCAGAATACTTGAAGGATAAACTTCATTCTGGATAAGATATGCAATTTTATTTGTTATTACTCTCGTTTTTCCGGAACCAGCCCCGGCCAATACAAGTAAAGGTTTTTCAAAATATTCAACAGCTTTTCTCTGTTCTCTATTTAAACTTTCTAAATACAAAATTTCTCCTTCAATTTCTAATAATAGGTAACGGTAGTGGTATTAAACTTTGAGTTCCAAAATCTTATAAATCGGATCAACAAATATAACTTTTACTTTAACTATTTCCCCGGGATATATTTCATCCCGGTTTAAATTTACATTTCTGTTATAAGCTATTCCACCAACCTGATAATTTATTAATTCAATTGCAAGCTTATCCACATCATCATTTAATATTAAACCCTCATATTCCTTATCATCCGGCTGGTTATTAATATATCTCAAAATTTTAATGTTATAGGATTCCCGTTCTGCCCTCTCTGTATTTCTCTCTACTTCTGATAGGTATTTAGTTGTGCGTCTCAAATAATCCTTCTTAAACTTTCTTCCTTTAATAATTCTATGAATTAAAAGATCGGGATACCTTCTGATAGGTGATGTGAAATGGGTATAGGATTCTGACTGCAATCCGTAGTGTCCAATATTATAGTAGCTGTATCTTGCCTGCTTCATTGATTTCAAAAGCTGGACTTTTAAATAGGATTCATAGGGCGTATCACTAATTTTTTTTAAAACCTTTCTAATCTGATCTATCGAAATATTTTTTGTTTTTATATTAAAAACCTCGAGAAGTTTTTTAAATTCTTTCAATTTTTTGTTGGATGGTTTCTCATGAATTCTAAAAATGCTTTCTCTATCTGTTTTTTCCAGAAATGAGGATACAGTTTCATTTGCTTTTATCATAAACTCTTCTATCAGTTTATGCGACCAGTTTCTTTTTTTGGGATATACATCCTTCACATTTTTATTTTCATCCAGCTCTATTTTTAGTTCCTCTCTTTCAAAATCAACTGCTCCTTTTTGTAAACGATTAATATTCAATTTTTTTGCAACATTTTTCATTTCTATTAAATTTTGTTTCCATTCCAAGGGGTATTCATCATTATTGTTGTTAATTATTTCATATACCTGCCTGTATGAAAATACTTTATCAATTTTTACTTTAGATAAATCAATTTTTTTTGAAACCAGTTCTCCCTGATAATCCAAATCCATTTTAACTGTTATCGCCAGTTTTTCAGGTCCTTTTCTCAAGCTGCAAAAATCTCTTGTAACCTTCAGGGGGAGCATTGGCAAAAATTTATCGATCAAATATGCAGAATACCCTCTCTGGTAAGCAATATCATCAAGAGGGGAACCTTCCTCAACAAAGAAAGAAACATCTGCAATGTGAACATATAATGTCCAGCCATTATCCGTCTTTTCAAGACTAACGGCATCATCATTATCTTTTGCATCAGATGGATCTATTGTAAATGTTAATTTATCTGTATAATCTTTCCTATTTTTTAGTTCTCTATCATATCTTTTTTCTAATCGTTCATAATAATTATCGGATATTTCGGGGAAATTTTTCTTCAAATTAAATTTGTTAATTATTATTTCATCATCTATTTCGGGATCATCATATTCTCCAAGGATTTGGGAAACCTTGCATCGTAATGGATCATAACTAATTATTTTAGCTTTAACTACTTTTTCTTCATATTCTTCATTTAATCTTCCCTTTAGTTTTATCTCCTTTGGAAGATTTTCTTCAATAGGCTCCAAAAGACCATTAACATAAGTTCCAACTATATACTCATAAGCCCTTTCTATGATGTTTACAATCTTCCCTTCTCTTTTTCCCCTGTAATATTCCTCTTTAACTTCAACCTTATCACCATCAAGAGCTTGATTTAATTTCATTGGAGGAATATAAATATCATCGATATTTTCATCAAAAGGAATAACAAAACCAAAACCTCTTTTGTGCATCTGAAGTTTGCCTTTTATCAAACTATTATCTTCATTTAGGCTAAATTTTTTATTATCTTTAACAATCTTTTTATCCCTGATCAGCTTATAAACCGCTCCTTTTACTTTATTGTAATTTGAACCGCTTAAGTTAAGAATCTCGAGCAGGTGTTTGATCTTATAGCTTTTATTTGGGTTATTCTTAAATATATTATATATTTTATTATACATAATCCCTACTTTAATATTTTAAACATTCGCTTTGTACGTATTTTATTATTAATCTTATCATATGAAAAATCTATAATCAAAGGAGATCCGATAACATAATCCTTTGGAACGCATCCGATAAACCTGGAATCCTTTGAGTTATCCCTATTATCTCCCATCATAAAAAATTCCCCTTCGGGTACTGTTAATGGACCAAAATTATCCCTGGCACTTAAAAAACCCGGAATAATATCATTATCCGAATGCTTAACATATGGCTCCTCTTGAAGTTCTCCATTTATATAAAGCTGTTTATCCTTTATTTCGACAGTATCTCCACCAACAGCTACACATCTTTTAACCAGTCTTTTAGAATTCCCCTTTCTCCAGAAAAACAATTTATCCCATACTCCCGGCAGAGATTTATCCGGTTCCCAAAATACTACGATATCTCCTTTTTTAACATTTCTAAATCCAGGAACTCTAATATTTGTTAGAGGGATTTTTCCTCCATAGGTGAACTTATCAACAATTACATAATCACCTACAAGCAGGGTGTTCTCCATAGAAGGAGTTGGTATTTTTGATCTTTCAAGAAGAAAAGGCTTAACAATAAGGAAAAATACAAGTAATGCCCAAATCAAATCTTTTAGCAATGATATAAAAAACTCTGTAATTTTATTTATGATAATTACCTCCAAAAAGTATATTATCTACCCGGTAAATTTGTTCAAGTAATATCAATACTGTTAGTTCATGGTTAAAAGTCATACGGCTTAAGGATAACACCAAGTCTGCTTTTTTTAAAGTATTTTCATCTATGCCGTAATAATTCCCAATATAAAAAGAAACATGCTTTCCATGTTTCAACTTGCTGTCAATTTTCTCGGCGAATTTCTCCGTGGTTAAAATACGCCCCCTGTAATCCAG
>VSIX01000064.1 GCA_008086245.1 Candidatus Mcinerneyibacterium aminivorans | reverse complement strand
TATAATATCCTGGCATTAATTGGAGGTTTCTCTTTTGGGGATCATATTTCAGCAGGGAAGGTGCTGGCTACCAAATTTAAATATAAACTTAAAAAAAAGCTGCAAAATTTTGTAAAAAAGGATAAACTGATCCTTGGTATCTGTAATGGATTTCAAACTCTTGTTAAGCTTGGGCTGCTGCCCGCTATTAAAGATTATTTTATACAGGAAGCTACTCTAACAGAAAATAAGTGCGAACACTTTTATGATGGATGGGTAAGGTTGAAGATAAATAAAAGTTCTAAATCTGTTTTTACCAAAAAAATGGATATAATAGAACTACCTGTTAGACATGGAGAGGGTAGAATCGTTTTTAAAAACAAAAAAATACTTGAGAAATTAAAAAGAAATGATCAGATTGTTCTGCAGTATCTGGACCAAAATGATAATATCACAACAGAGTATCCATATAATCCAAACGGTTCGATTGAGGGAATAGCAGGAATATGTGATAAAACAGGTCGGATTCTGGGATTGATGCCGCATCCGGAAGCATATATAAATTATTATACACACCCTAATTGGAGAACAAGGATGAAAAAAAAAGAAGTTGGAGACGGATATTATATATTTAAAAATTGTATAGATTATTTCAAAGAAATGTAAGGAGGACCTATGAATGAAAATCGGGCAAATCAGACCTATGAAGATGAAATAAATATTTGGGAGCTTCTCGTAATTCTGGCAAAAAGAAAGAAAATCATTATAGTTGTTACCCTTTCTTTTTTCATTTTATCAATAATTTATTCACTTCTGGCTACACCACAATACGAGGTTTCTGCAAAATTAACACCTAAAAAAGAAGGACAAACAAAATCTTTAAACATGGGTTCTTTGGGGAGTATTTCTAGTTTGATAGGGGGAAATGTTGGTGGTTTGTTTTCCAGTGGAAACCTTCAGACCATTCAACAAACACTTGAGAGTTCAGACTTTATTTTTTATCTAGATGAAAAATATAAAATAATGAATGTTTTAATTAAAGAAAAAGATGAAAAAATAAAAAAAGAAAATCTTTTACAAACATATCAAAATTCGATTAGTATCAATTTAAATGAAAAAAGCAAATCTCTTACTATAAAATTAAAACATGAAAAGCCAGTGAAAGCTTATATGCTTATGAAAGATTTGTTAAAAGGTTTAAATGAATTTATAACAAAAAAACAATATCAGGAAAGTAAGGAAATGGTTGATGTTTTAAAGGAAAAAATAAACAAGACAAAAGATCCCCTTTTAAAATCGGAATTAACCAAATTATGGTCCAATGAAACAAAGAAAATGCTATATTCTAAAATTAACAAACATAGTTTATATCGGGTGTTAGAATCACCCTATGTGCCAGAAAAAAGAACTAAACCAAAACGAAAATTAATTGTAATAATCTCAACCTTTCTTGGTTTTTTTATTAGTATATTTTTGGTATTTTTCATGGAGTTTATTGAAAAATCAAAAGAAGATCCGGAAAACAAAAAATATTTTAATAAATTTGTTGATTATTTAGAATTACATAAAGTAAAAAAATTTTTCAAAAGGAGGAAAAAATAATATGAGAAAATATGCACTCATTCTATTTGTAACAATATTTGTGATTTTTTCTGGATCGGCTCAATCTCAAAGTGAACTTAAGGAATTATATCAAAAATATCAATCAGGAGATCTTTCTCAATCCGAAATGAATAAATTGATGGAATTAAAAAATAAATCTGAAGGAGGGAGCGGCTTAGAAACGGAAATTGAAGAAAAACGAGAAAAATTTCCTCAGGAAAAGGATATAAAAAATAAACAAAAAGAAGCCAAAGATAAAAAGGAACAGTTAAGGGAAAATAAAAAATTACAACAATTTCTTGAAGAAAATCCCAAAATGAAAACTTTTTTTAGAAGGGAAGATACAGAAGATACTTTAAAGAAAAAAATGGAGCGTAAGAATTTTTATAATAGATATTATTTTAATGAAAAAAAATATGAGTATGGGCTTAATCTTTATAATTTAGAGAGATATGGCTACAATATTTTTGAATCTCCTTCTACATATTCTCCAGTGGAAAATTCTTCGGTTAGTGAAAACTATATTGTAGGCCCTGGGGATGTTATTAATTTAACTTTATGGGGTGGAGTAAATTCTCAGTATGAAGTAGAAGTAGGTAAAAATGGTAATATTGCCACACCTGATTTTGGAGAAATTTCAGTTGCTGGATTGACATATAAAGAATTAAAAGAAAAATTAAAGGGTTCAATTTCCTCAGGAACCAGAGTTAGTATTTCATTTTCCAAGTTAAAAACTATTAGAGTATTTCTTACTGGAGATTCAGATTCTCCAGGATCATATAAGTTATCCGGACAGGCAACAATAGTAAATGCTATTTTTGCTTCAGGGGGACCTTCAAAAAATGGGAGTATGAGAAATATTTTTTTAAAAAGAAATGGAAATGTTGTTAAAAAATTTGATTTATATGATTTTTTATTAAGGGGAAATAGTGCTAATGATACATTTTTAATGCCTGGAGATGTAATATACATTCCTCCTGTCAAGAATTTGGTGGCTGTTGCGGGAAATGTGAAAAGAGAAGCAATATATGAACTAAGAGAAGATGAAACACTAAACGATTTGATTAATATTGCTGGAGGATTAACTGCTTCGGCTGATAATACAAATATTTCTATTGAAAGATTTAGAAAGAATGAGGGAAGAATAGTTCTTAATATTAATGGAACTAACAAAAATAAAATTAAAAATTTTAAGTTAAAAGATGGAGATATCATAAAAATATATCCCACTACAGATTTCAACAAAAATGCAATAACCTTACAGGGATATGTTGAAACACCAAGAATGTATGAGTACAGGGAAAATATGAGAGTTTCTGATATCATTACCAAAGAGAAGCTTCTTGAAGATACTTATTTACAATATGCAGCATTAAAAAGAAAAATTTATCCTGAAAATTATTATGAAACTAAGCCTATAAATCTCTATAAAGCTTTATTTAAACAAAATGAAAGGTATGATTTAAAATTAAAACCAGAGGATAAAATTATTGTTTTTAGTAAAGAAGAAATGCAAACACCTTCTCCTGTTTTTATTCAGGGAGAAGTTAGAACCCCAGGAACATATGATTTTGAAAAGGGAATGACTGTCTTGGACTTAATTCATCAAGCAGATGGGTTGACTAATTTAGCAAATAAAAAAACTGCGGAACATGTTCGAATAGATGTTGGTGATGACAGTGTAGGTTCTCAAATTCTTAGAAATGTAAGTATTAAGAACATCTTTAATAATCCAAATAATAGAAATATCAATTTTGAACTAGAACCGTTTGATAAAATTTTTATTAGAAGAATTGCTAATTATGAAAAAAATAGATCTATTACTCTTACAGGAGAAATAAAATACCCAGGTGTATACTATGCTCAAAAAGGAGAAAAGCTATATGATATTATAAAACGTGCTGGAGGCTTTACAAAAGAAGCATATCTTAGAGGGGCGTTTTTTTCCCGGGAAAAGATAAGAGAAAGACAGGAAAAAAGAATTGATAATCTTATAAATTCACTTCAAAAAAACATTGAACAAATATCAACAAATATTAAAGATGATGCGAAAAAACAATCATTGATTTCTCTATATGAACAAAGAATTCAAGAGTTAGAAGAGTCTGAACCAACAGGACGATTAGTAATAGAACTTCCAGACTCTTTAGAGAAACTTAAAAATTCTCCTTATAATATAACTATAAACGAAGGAGATGAATTAAATATTCCTAAAAAAGAGAGTTCTATTATTGTTTTGGGAGAAGTTTACAGCCCCGGCGTATTTGTATATGAGAAAGATAAACACAAAGTTAAAAACTATTTAAGTATGACAGGAGGAGCTACAAATAAGGGGGATATTGACCAGGCCTTTGTGATTAAAGCTAATGGTAGGATTATATCAAACCATTATATCGATGAAGAATCCAGAACTTACAGCTTCCTTGGAAATGATTTTTTAAATGCAAAAATTTATCCCGGGGATACAATCATTGTACCTCCTAAAGAACCAAAGGAAAGTCTGCTTCAGGGATTAAAAGATTGGTCTACAGTTTTATATAATTTAGCTACTACTGTTAAAATTACTTCTGATATATGGCAGCAATAAATAAAAATCTGTAGAAATTTTGATGAAAATGGGAAGGAGAGAGAACCCTCCTTCCTTTTTTTTATTATAGATCAAGCAGGTTTTTAATTTTACCCTTGTCAAAACCTACTATAATTTCGCCATCGATGTCAATTACTGGAACACCCTGCTGTCCTGATTTGTTTATCATCTCTTTAGCTTTTTCTCTGTTTTTTGATACATCATAATCTGTAAAATCGATGTCGTTTTCTTTAAAATATTCTTTTGCCATGTTGCAATATGGACATGATGGGGTTGAGTATACTACTACATTTTTTGCCATAAGTTACCTCCTTTTTAAAAGTTTTAAAATTTTTTTGATTTCTTCATTTATGATCTCATAACACATTTTAGAACCATCTTTGTATGAAGAAAGAATTCCCAGCCTTCTCATTTTTCCAATATGCTGTGAAACAGCAGGCTGACTAAGATTAAATCTTTTCATAATCTTTTTTAAATCATAGCAACCCTCTGTTATTTCCATTAAGATTTCTAACCTAACCGGATGAGCCAATGCTTTAAATTTTTCAGCATATAATGACAATTGTTCTTTTGTCAATCTCAATCACCTCTCTAGATATAAGAATATAAGAATATTCTTATGGTGTCAAGAAAAAAATTACCGGAGAGAAAAAATCCCTCCGGTATATCTATAATAAAATTATTCGCTCTTTTCTATAGCTGCCTGTGCTGCTGATAATCTTGCTATTGGAACCCTATATGGTGAGCATGAAACATAATCAAGCCCTATGTTGTAGCAAAACTTAACAGATGATGGTTCTCCTCCGTGTTCTCCACATATTCCAACCTTAAGATCTTTTTTAGTTTTTCTACCTCTTTCTAAACCCATTTTAACAAGTTCTCCAACACCCTTTTGGTCAAGAACCTGGAATGGATCATTTTCAAGGATATTTTTCTTTTGGTAAATATTTACAAATTTTCCTATATCATCTCTGGAGAATCCATAGGTCATTTGTGTTAGGTCGTTTGTTCCAAATGAAAAGAACTCTGCAGTTTTAGCTATTTCATCTGCTACTACAGTAGCTCTTGGAACCTCAATCATTGTTCCAACTTTATAATCAACTTTGGTTTTTGTTTGGTCAAACACTTTTTGAGCAGCATCATCAACAACAACTTTCATTTGATCTAATTCTTCGGGGGTGCCTACAAGCGGTATCATAATTTCTGGAATAACATCAAGACCTTCATCTTTTACTTCACATGCAGCCCTAATAATAGCCCTTGCCTGCATTTCATAAATTTCAGGATAAGTAATTCCAAGTCTAACGCCTCTATGTCCAAGCATCGGGTTGATTTCGGAAAGAGCTTCAACTTTATCCTTTATTTCTTCTACATCTACATCCAGGTCTTTAGCAATCTCTTTTTGCTGTTCTTCTTCCATTGGTAAAAATTCATGAAGAGGAGGATCAAGAAGTCTTACTGTAACTGGAAGCCCATCCATTGCCTTAAATATTTCTACAAAATCATCCTTTTGCATAGGCTCAATTTTCTTTAATGCTTTTCTTCTTTCTTCTTCAGTATTAGAGAGAATCATTTCTCTTACTGCTTGAATTCTTTCTCCTTCAAAGAACATGTGTTCTGTTCTACAAAGACCTATACCTTCTGCCCCAAAGTTTCTTGCAAGTTCAGCATCATGGGCCGTATCTGCATTTGTTCTTACTCCAAGTTCTCTGTATTCTTCTACCCATTCCATTAATTTTTCAAATTCACCTTTAATTTTTGGTTCAATTGTAGGAACTTTGCCCTTCATAACCTCACCTGAAGAGCCATCAAGAGTGATAAAGTCACCTTTTTTTATAGTTTTTCCATCAACTTCAAATTCCTGTGTTTCATAGTCCAGATTAATTTCTCCTGCTCCTGCCACACAGCATTTTCCCATACCTCTAGCTACAACAGCAGCATGAGATGTCATTCCACCTCTAACGGTAAGAATTCCTTCTGCAGCAGCCATCCCTTTAATATCTTCGGGGGATGTTTCTAGTCTAACAAGAATTACTTTTTCTCCTTCTTCTTCGGCTTTTAGATATGCTTCCTCTGAATCAAATACCACCTTGCCAACTGCAGCTCCAGGAGATGCTGGGAGACCTTCTGTTAATACTTCTTTTTCAGCTTTAGGGTCTATCATTGGATGAAGAAGTGTCTCCAGTTTGTCCGGATCAACTCTTTTAACGGCGGTCTTTTTGTCAATTAACCCTTCTTCTTTCATATCAACAGCCATTTTAACAGCAGCCTTAGCAGTTCTTTTTCCTGTTCTTGTTTGTAGAAGATAAAGCTCGCCGTCCTGAATTGTAAATTCAAAATCCTGCATATCTGTATAGTGATTTTCAAGTTTCTTTTGTATTTTTCTTAACTGTTTGTATATTTCAGGCATGTATACTTCAAGAGAAGTCTGTCCCTCTTTTTCTTCATCTTTATTTAATGGCTGCGGAGTTCTAATTCCGGCTACGACATCTTCACCCTGTGCGTTTGGTAGAAATTCTCCGTAAAACTTGTTTTTACCTGTAGATGGATCTCTTGTAAATGCAACTCCAGTTCCGGAATTTTCACCGGTATTCCCAAAAACCATGGCTTGAACATTAACTGCTGTACCTAGATCATGGGGAATGTTATTAAGATTTCTGTAGGTAATAGCTCTGTTATTGTTCCAGGAACTGAATACTGCTTCTATTGAATCCCAGAGCTGCTCTTTCGGATCCTGAGGGAAAGGTTCACCCTTTTCCTCTTTGTATATTTCTTTGAACTGTTTTACAAGTTCTTTCAAATCATCAACTGTTAGGTCCGTATCATTTTCATAATTTTTCTTTTGTTTCATTTCTTCTATTTTTTCTTCAAACTTATCGGCCTCAATACCCATAGCTACATCAGAAAACATCTGAATGAATCTTCTATAGGAATCCCATGCTAGTCTTTTGTTATCTGTAACTTTTGCAAAACCTTCAACAGCATCATCGTTGAGTCCTAAATTGAGTATAGTATCCATCATCCCAGGCATTGATATTTTTGCTCCACTTCTAACAGATACCAGTAATGGATCCTCGTTGTCGCCAAATTTTTTACCCATTGTTTTTTCTAATCTTTCAAGATGTTTGCGAATTTCATCTCTCAAATCATCCCAAAGTTTCTCTCCTTTATCAAAGTATTCTATACATGTTGGAGCATCAATTGTAAAACCAGGTGGAACGGGTATTCCAATATTGGCCATTTCTGCAAGGTTTGCACCCTTGCCTCCCAGCTGCTCCTTCATTTCCGTTTTGCCTTCGGTGTTTTCATCACCGAAAAAAAATACTCTTTTTCTACTCATACAGTCCTCCTTATTTTTAATTTACTACTATGTGTTCAAATTTGACTACTTTATTAAAAAAGTTAGATATATCTTTTAATAAAGCAAGTCTATTGGTTCTTAATGTTTTACTTTCAGCCATAACCATAACATTATCAAAAAACTCATCAACTATAGGTTTAAATTGCACTATAATATCAAAAAACTTTT
>VSIX01000063.1 GCA_008086245.1 Candidatus Mcinerneyibacterium aminivorans | reverse complement strand
CTGTGTTATCCAATTTTGAAGGTAGGTCAACCATGTAGTAAACACAGACAACCGTAAAGGGAGGACCTGTGATACTACAAAAGGAAGGAGCCAACAGACAAAATGAGGTCGTATGAAATTCCCAAAAGAGTAGTACTGAATGCATTCAAGAAAGTGAAACAGAACAAAGGAGCACAAGGAATAGATGAAGAAAGCCTGGAAAAGTTCGAATCCAGATTGAACGACAATCTATACAGGATATGGAATCGGATGACATCAGGGAGCTACTTTCCTCCAGCAGTAAAAGCGGTAGAAATAGAAAAGAAAAGTGGAGGTAAAAGACTACTGGGAGTACCCACAGTAGGAGACAGAGTAGCACAGATGGTAGCGAAAATCTATTTCGAGCCCCTAGTAGAGAAACACTTCCATGATGACTCATATGGATACAGAGAGGGAAAATCGGCAATCGATGCAGTAAGGATAACAAGGCAAAGATGCTGGGAGAATGACTGGGTTCTGGAATTTGACATAAAAGGACTCTTTGACAACATAGACCATGAACTACTAATGAAGGCAGTCAGAAAACATGTAAAGATTCCATGGCTCATATTGTACATAAAAAGATGGTTAAAAGCTCCCTTTCAATATCCAGATGGAAAAGTGGAAGAAAGAAGAAAAGGAACGCCACAGGGAGGAGTAATAAGTCCTGTGCTGGCGAACCTTTTCATGCATTACACCTTCGACAAATGGATGGAGAGGACACATCCGGATAAACCCTTTGCCAGATATGCAGATGATGGAGTAATACATTGTAGAACTCTGAAAGATGCAGAAACACTCTTAGAAAATCTAAAAGAGAGACTAAAAGAGTGCAAGCTTGAACTGCATCCAGAGAAAACCCGGATAGTATATTGCAAAGATGACAAAAGGAAGGGAGATTATCCAAATACCAGCTTTGATTTTCTTGGATACTCCTTCAGAGTTCGTGAATGCAAAAGCAAGAAGGGTAAAATATTCTACAGTTTCAATCCAGCGGTAAGTAATACGGCGAAGAAAATAATGAAACAGACAATCCGGAGGTGGAAATTGCACCTGAAACCATATCTAACCATAGAACAACTCTCCAGAGAAATTAATCCAATAATAAGAGGGTGGATTAATTACTATGGTCACTTTCGCAAAAGTGAAATGTATACAGTACTGTGCAATCTGAATCGAGCATTAGTAAAGTGGGTGATAAGCAAGTACAAGAAATTAAGAGGTCTTGTTAGAGCAGGAAAATGGTTAGGTTGTCTTGCTCGAAGAGAACCGAATTTATTCATTCACTGGAAAATGGGGATATTTTACGCGACTGGATGATTGGAGCCGGATGAATCGAGAGGTTCAAGTCCGGTTTTGGGAGAGCCTGGGGGTG
>VSIX01000062.1 GCA_008086245.1 Candidatus Mcinerneyibacterium aminivorans | reverse complement strand
TCGCTGTTCTCAAAATCTATTGGATTAACCTTATGGGGCATGGTGGAGCTTCCAACCTCTCCTTTTACAACCTTTTGTTTTAAATAGTCAAAGGATATATAACCCCAGATATCTCTATCAATATCTATAACAATTGAAGCAATCCTTATTAATATGTGAAGAAGTTCCGAAATATAGGAATAATTATTAATCTGGGTAGAAAAAATCAGAGGTTTAATTTTAAGATAATTATCTATAAATTCTGAACTTTTGCTAATCCAATCAACATTATCAAATACAAATTGATGTGCATTAAAATTCCCGGAAGCACCGTTCATTTTTCCTTCTACTTCATGTCTATTTAACTTTTCATATTCTTTTTTTAATCTGAAGGCAAAGTTTATAAATTCCTTTCCTGCGGTAGTAGGAGATGCAGGCTGTCCGTGCGTCCTGGAAATCATAGAAACATCTTTGTATTTTTTACCAAATTCCTCAAGTTTTTTTATATTTTGTTCTAAAGCTTTTGATATTATATTTTTACCCTCTTTTAACATTAAAGCATAGGAATTATTATTAATATCTTCCGATGTGCAGGCAAAATGAACCCATTCCTTAATCTCCGAAGCCCCTACTTTGTCAAGTTTCTCTTTTATAAAATATTCAACTGCTTTTACATCATGATTCGTCGTTTTTTCTATTTCTTTAATATGCTTCGCATCTTTTATATCAAATTTCTTATAAATATTATTTATCGATTCAACAATATCCTTATCGATTTCAAATAGTTTGAGCTCCCGGGAAAGGAAAAACAGCCATTTAATCTCTACCTGAACTCTTCTCTTCATCAGTCCGAATTCGGAAAAGATTTCCTCAAATTCATTTACATATTTGTTGTATCTTCCGTCAAATACGCCAATTGCTTTTAAATTTCCCATAACATCCTCCATAATTTATTACTTTGCGGGTTGATTTTCTTCTATAGACTGTAACTGATAAAGGTCATAATACAACCCTTCTTTCTGGATTAATTCCTTGTGTGTACCTCTTTCTCTTATCTCACCCTTATGCACCACTAATATTCTATCAGCATTTTCAATGGTTGACAATCTATGTGCAATTATTATTGATGTACGATCGGATGTAAGTTTTTCAGTAGCATCCTGAATATATTTTTCCGTTTCGGAATCAATATTAGATGTTGCCTCATCAAGAATAAACATTTTTGGTTCATAGGATAGAGTTCTTGTAAAAGAAAGAAGCTGCCTCTGCCCAAAGGAAAGGGTTTTACCCCTTTCAAGAATTTTAGTTTCATATCGGTTCGTCAGCTTATTAATGAATTTATCAGCATTTACATATTCCGCTAACTCTTCAACTTCTTTTTCATCAAAATCCGGATTGTAGAAAGTTATATTTTCAAATATATTTCCAGAAAACAGAAATACATCCTGGAGTACTATCCCCAGCTGTTTTCTCAGATACTGAATATCCCAGTCCTCTATATTTATACCGTCAACAAATATTTCTCCCCTCTGTATATCATAGAATTTCCCGATTAAATTTATAATAGTTGTTTTTCCTGAACCGGTGGGTCCAACAATAGCTATAGTTTCTCCTACATTTATTTTAAAGGAGACATCTTTTAATACATATTCATCCTCTTCATATGCAAACCAGACATTTTTAAATTCAATTTCTCCTTTTAGCTCCCCTTTATACCCACCTTCTTTTGTATAAACTTCTGACTTCTTTCTATCCAGTATGTTATTGATTTTCTCACTTGCAGCCATAGCCCTCTGCAGTATATTGTACTGCTGGCTTATCTGTCTCAACGGTCTAAAAAACATCCTCATATATCTTAAAAACAAAAATAAGCTACCGAAAGTTATGAAATTTTCAAAAACCAGACGCCCTCCTAAATATACAATTATTGCCTGAGCAAACATGGATAAAAAGCTGATAAAGGGGAAAAAAGTTGCTCTGGTAATCATTGAATCAACAGAATAATTATACCATTCATTATTCAATTTCATAAATTTATTACTGTTATACTCCTGCCTGTTAAAAAGCTGTATAATGCTCATTCCGGAAATACTTTCCTGTAAAAAAGAATTTATCTTTGCAATCTGGGTTCTAATTTTTCTGTATAAAACAGTAATTTTTTTTCTGAATAGAATAGTGCCGATAATCAATAAAGGCATTGTAATAACTAAAAGAATTAATGTTAACTTCCAGGCTTCCAGAAACAAAAAAACCAGAATCCCCATAAGCATAAGGGACTGACTGAAAAAATTAACAAATCCCGAAGTTAAAAGTTCGTTTAAAGCCTTAACATCTGTTGTAACTCTGGTCATGATTTTCCCGATTGGATTTTTATCAAAGTAACTCTTCTTAAGCTTTATAACATGTTCAAATATATCCAGCCTCATCCGGTACATTATTTTTTGCCCTAGATAAGCCGTTAAATACATCTGTCCAAATTGACTTGCAAAATAAAAAACTCTTATAAAAAAATAAATTACTGCAAGAGTTAAGAGCCCGTTATAATCACCTTTTCCTATGTAATCATCAATACCGACTCTAACAATATGGGGGGATGCAAGACCCAGCCCAGCTGAAAGAAGAATTAATAAAACCGATACTCCTACAAGAAATTTTTTATCTTTTATATAGGATAATAACCAGAATAGCAGGTCTATATCAAATTTTCTCTTTTTATTATCTTCCGGTACAACTCTTGGATGTCTGGGCATAAAATAACTACTCCTTTGCTATCTTTTCTTTTAATTCCTGAATTTTATATATATTATAATATTCACCCTGTTTCTTAATCAATTCTTCATGGGTTCCCTTTTCTACAATTTTTCCCTCATCAAGCACCATTATTTTATCAACATATTTAATTGTAGAAATTCTATGCGCAATAATGATAGTAGTTTTATTTTTCAAAATATCTTTTAAATTATTTAATATTTTTTCTTCTGTATTGGTATCAATACTTGAGAATGAATCATCAAAAATAAAAAATGGGGCATCCTTTAAAATAGCCCTTGCAATTGTCATCCTTTGCTTCTGACCTCCTGATAAATTAACCCCCCGCTCTCCAAGTTTTGTATCGTATTTTTTTGGCAGATCATCAATGGCATCCTTTAAATCCGCAATTTCGGCGGCTTTTTTAATTTTTTCAATCGACATATCAGGATTAAAATAAGCTATGTTTTCTCTGATTGTTGTAGAAAACAGAAAGGAATCCTGAGGAACATAGGAAATCATATTTCTTAGAGAACTTAATTTATAATCATTGATATCCCTGTTGTTAACGATTATAGTATCCTCCGGAATTTTAACCAGTCTCGAGATGTTTTTTACAAGAGTTGTTTTCCCGGAACCTATACGCCCTATAATCCCTACTGACTCCCCTTTTTTTACTTCAAAATTTATATTTTTCAATGCTGATTCATTTGCATTATCATATTTAAAACTTAAATCTTTCACCTTTAATGAAACAGAATCTATATCATCGACATCTAATGCATTTTCTCTATCATACACAATTGGCTCTCTTTCTGTAATATCCTCCACCCTTGAAAGAGAAGCCTTTCCCCGCTGATAGAGATTAATTGCAAAACCAAGCGCCATCATAGGCCAGCTCATATACTGCAGATATTGAAAGAAAGCGAAAAAACTACCGAGTTGTAACTCTCCTGATATAACCAGTTTTCCACCAAAATACAAAACCAGCAGATTACTCAGACCCACAATAAACATAATGAAGGGTCTAAGAGTTGCAAATAGCCTTGCAACTTTTAAATTTTTATCCACGTATTCCTGATTTTCTTTAGCAAATCGATTTTTTTCATTTAATTCTCTGTTAAATGCTTTAATAACAAATATCCCGGAAAAATCTTCCTGAACAAAATTTTGAAGACCGGAAAATTTTTCCTGCACCTCTCTAAAAGTCCTGTGAATTTTATCTTCAAAAAACCAAACGGCAAAGATAAGAATCGGCATAGGAGCCAGTGCAATTAAAGTTAGCTTGACATGAAAACTAAACATAAAAATTAATGAAGCAATTCCCAGCACTATTGCATCCACAATTGTTACAATTCCGAATGAAAACATTCGCTGAACTGCCCTCATATCATTTATTGCACGGGCCATTATATCTCCCGTTTCCCACTTTCCGAAGAAATGCTGTGAAAATTTTAAAAGATTATAATATATTTTGTTTCTTAAATTTACAACAATTTTAAAAGCCATTCTTAAGAGAAAATAACGCCAGGAAAACCTGAAAATAAACACCGACACTGCCAACCCAAAGATAATTAATCCCGTTACAAGTAAATCATTCATATTTGGACTCTGTCTCAATCCATCTATAGCCTTCTTTGTCATTAACGGCACCAAAAGCTGGGCTATATCAACGAGCAGTAAGAATATTAACGCAGGAAATAAATATTTTTTCTTATCTTTTAAATAATCCCAGATCATTTTAAATAATTCCACTCCTTAGTATTATATTTTTCATTTAATAGTTTATTTGCCCTTTTTTTCAATTCTTCTGAATAACCTGATTTGTAAATATCAAAATCAAAATAGCCGGCAAATCCATCTATCATAGCCTTTTCAATCTCATCTTTTGTAATAGTTTTATTTAATTCATCATTAATTGAAGTTGTAACTTTTTTAAAATATTTTTTTATCCTTTCATCGGCCCTACTTTTTAAACATCTATAGAGCTTATCAACATCTAAATCTATTAATATAGAACCATGCTGCAGCAAATAGCCCTGATCCCTATACTGTGCACTGCCGACTATTTTCTTTCCTTCAACAGATATCTCATGAGATGATATGGAATCAAAGCATGCCGTGGAACCCTTTCTTTTAGCTTTTTTGGGGGGAGAAATCTCGCTTTTAACTCCCAGTATATTTAAACCCCTATTCAGTCCCTTACTTATGTTTAAATAAGCCGAAAGAGTCGTATTTCCCAGCTTATCCGTTGGAGCAATAACACTATATGTTAACTCCCTATCATGAAGGACAGCTCTTCCTCCTGTGGGTCTTCTAACAACATCAATTCCCAATTCATCACATTGTTTTTCATCAATTTTTTCCTTAAGAGATTGAAAATAACCCAAACTTAAACATGCGGGATCCCAATCATAAAACCTCAGAATTACATCCCGTGATTTTTCATCTATAGCTTTTCTAAATATAGCCTCATCTAAGGCCATATTATAAAATCCGTTATTTTCTCTATCTCTATATATTTTAATTTTTGCCATGAATAGAACTTACTCTGCTTCCTTTTCTTTCTTATAATTTTCTCTTAAGTTATTTAAAGTATTTGCGAGTATCTCTTCTTCCTCTTCAGTTAGGTTTCCTTCTGTCTTTTTTTCCAGCAGTTCCAGAATATCAATTGTAAATTTTACCAGCTTTAAATTCTTGCTTTTCTTCCCTGTCTTTGGATTTTCAACTTTTCCAAGCCCAAGAAGACCATTGGTTGATAAAAAAGCAATATATTCTTTAAACTCAATCATATTAACTCCCTATATTATTTCGCTTCCAGAATATTCTATCAATTAATTATTTATTTTCAAGTTATTTTTCATACTTTCTCTCAATGCTGCTTTTAACAAAATCCCTAAACAGCGGATGGGGCTTTTGAGGTTTTGATTTAAATTCCGGGTGATACTGAACTCCAACAAACCAGGGGTGATCCGGTAATTCAAGCACTTCTACAAGATCTCTCTTTTCATTTATACCTGCGATCATTCTTCCCTGCTCCTCAAATAATCTTCTGTATTCATTATTAAATTCATAGCGGTGTCTGTGTCTTTCCGAAATTTCCTCTTCTTTGTAGGCTTCATAAGTTTTTGTTCCTTTTTTTAAACTGCACTTATAGGCTCCCAGCCTCATTGTTCCGCCCTTTTTATCAATATTTTTCTGTTCGGGCATAAAATCTATTACAGGATATGGTGTATCCGGGTCAAATTCTGTCGAGTTTGCCTTTTCCAGCCTTAATACATTTCTTGCATACTCTATAGTAGCTATCTGCATGCCAAGGCATATTCCAAAATAGGGTATGTTGTTCTTTCTTGCATAACCTGCTGCTCTAATTTTTCCTTCTATACCTCTTTTTCCAAATCCACCCGGAACCAATATTCCATCTATATTTTTCAGGCTGTCTTTGTAATTTTCTTCTTTTAAATCCTCCGATTCCAGCCAAACCAGATTTACATTACACCTGTTGGCAAGAGCCGCATGATTAAAAGATTCGATGATGCTTTTATATGCATCCCTGAGGTCCACATATTTTCCAACAATTGCTATATCAACCTCTTTATCCTTTTCCATATTGACTATTTCTACTATTTCTTTCCAATCTTTAAGTTCAGCATTTTTATATTCAAGATTAATCTTATCCAGAATTAATTTTCCAAGACCTTCTCTATTAAATGCAAGAGGTATTTCATATATACAACCAAGATCAATTGCCTGAACTACCTCTTCTTTTTCTACATTACAGAATAAAGATATTTTTGATTTTACCTTATCTGTTAGCGGTTTTTCGGTTCTTCCCAGTATGATATCCGGTTGAATACCGATTGACCTTAAATTACTTACACTGTGCTGGGTAGGTTTTGTTTTTAGTTCTCCAGCTGTTTTAACATATGGAATATATGTAAGATGAACATAGATAACATTATCTTTACCTTTGTCTATTTTCATCTGCCTAATGGCTTCCAGAAATGGAAGTGATTCAATATCTCCAACTGTACCTCCAATTTCAATAATAGCAATATCCGGATCGCTGTCCCCTACATTGTCTATCTGTCTTTTTATTTCATTCGTAATATGGGGAATAACCTGCACTGTCTTTCCCAGGTAGTCGCCCCTTCTTTCTTTGTTTATTACATTTTGATAAACAACTCCGGTCGTAATATTATTAGCCTGGGATAAGGCAGTATCGGTAAATCTTGAATAATGTCCCAGATCCAGATCTGTTTCTGCACCATCATCTGTAACATATACCTCCCCATGCTGATACGGGCTCATAGTTCCGGGATCGACATTGATATATGGATCCAGTTTCTTTACAAACACGCTATATCCGTTTGCTTCAAGGATTGTCCCGATAGAAGCCGCTGCTATTCCTTTTCCCAGTGAGGATAGAACCCCACCTGTAATAAATATATATTTCATACTAATCTCCTTTCAAATATCTCTCTACAATCCGAACATCCTCCTCTGTATCAACACCATGAAGCATCGAATTCCATTTTACAGTTTTAATTCTGTATCCATTTTCTAAAACTCTTAACTGTTCGAGCTTCTCGGCTTTTTCAAGAGGAGTTTGTTTCCATCCCTTAAATTTTAGCAGAAATTCTTTTCTAAAAGAATAAATCCCTATGTGTTTATAATATTCTATATTTTCCCCACTGATAAATGGAATTGATTCTCTGGAGAAATATAATGCAAAATTATTATTATCAACTACAACTTTAACAGTATTTTTATTTTTAGCCTCTTCTTTTTCAATTTTTTTAACAGGAGTTGATATTTTTATGCTTGAATTCTCTATCATTGGTTTTATCAACATATCAAGGTCCCTTCCATTAATTAAAGGCTCGTCTCCCTGTACATTTACTATTATATCGTATTTATCTCCAATTTTTTCTACAACCTCACAAACCCGATCCGTACCGGTTTTGTGTTTTTTAGAGGTAAGCAGAGCCTTCCCTCCAAAATTTTCCACGCAGTTAACAATCTTATCGCTATCGGTTGCTACAACAACTTCATCAATTAGTTCTGATTTTTGGGTACCTTCATAAACCCACCGGATCATTTCCTTTCCATTAAGTTTTATAAGGGGTTTTTCCGGCAGTCTTGTTGAGGCAAGCCTTGCAGGAACTACAGCCAATATTTTCATCCTAATCACCGTATCTTTCTTCAATTCTTTCAATAATACCGGTTGTCGATTTTCCTTCAATATATGAAATAGACTTCACAACTCCACCATAGCTTTGAACAAATTTACTGCCTACAATATCTTCAATTTCCCAGTCTCCTCCTTTTACAAGAATATCAGGTTTTACTTTTTTTATAAGCCTGTAAGGAGTTTCTTCTTCAAAAATAACAACAAAATCTACACAGCTTAATGATAGCAATATCTCCGCTCTTTCTCTTTCATTAATTATTGGTCTTTTTTTCCCCTTGATTTTTTTTACTGAAGTATCGCTGTTTAGGCCAACAACCAGCCTGTCTCCCAATTTTTTTGCTTCTTTTAAATAGCGAACATGCCCAACATGGAGGATATCAAAACATCCATTGGTAAAAACCAATTTAATATTTTCCTTTTTTAAATTCTCAAAATATTTTTCAGCTGATTTTTTCGATATTAGGTTTTTCATTTTTTAGCCTTTCTTTCAATTCTTTAAAATCTATAGGAACAACTCCCGGTTTTTCCACTACTATACCCGCTGCCACATTGCTTATATATGCCGCCTTTTTGTAATTCAAGCCTGCTGTTAACATGGCTGTTAATACTGCGATAACTGTATCTCCTGCTCCTGTAACATCGAATTCTTCCTTGGCAACTGTGGGTATTCTGTAAACTTCTCTGTCATGAAATAATAACATTCCCTCCTTACCCCTGGTTAAAAGTAAGGCTTTAAGTTTTAATTTATCCACAATCTTTTTGCCTCCCAGAATTACATCCTCTTCGCTTTTGAATTTTGTTTTCAACATATTTTCAGCTTCTTTCTGGTTTGGTGTAATAATTGAAACTCCTTTATATAAATCGAAATGATTTTCTTTGGGATCCACTGCAATTGGAATTTTATGCTTTTTAAATATTTTTACGACTTTTTTTACAAGAGATCTGGTTATAACTCCCTTTCCGTAATCCTCGATAATAACTCCATTTACAGAACTCTTAATTTTTTTAATATGTTTTATTATTTTGTCTTCCACCCTTTTAGATATATCCTCTTTATGTTCTCTATCTATTCTCACAACCTGCTGACTGTGAGCTATTACACGGGTTTTTACTGTTGTGGGTCTGTTTACATCAACCATTATTCCGCTTACATTTGCTCCCAGCTTTTCCAGCTTATCAACAAGAAGCATCCCGTATTCATCATCCCCTATTATTCCACAAACATCCGCCTTTGAATTCAAACTTACTATATTATTAGCAACATTAGATGCTCCCCCGGGTACCATAGTTTCTTTTTTTACATCAACAACAGGAACGGGAGCTTCAGGAGATATCCTGTCAACTGTTCCCCATATATGTCTATCAAGCATCACATCACCAACAACCAGTATTCTTTTATCTTTACAGTCAATATTATTTATTTTTACCAAAATATCCCCCCTTATGTCCAGTTAAGATTTATCTTTTCCCGGTAACCTTTATTTATTAGAAGCCTAATAATTTTAGGATACAGGGCAGGTTTTTTTTCAATATTTAACCTGCTGAATATTTTTGTAATTACAGATTCGGATAACTGAAGCTGCTTTGTTTCAGATTCCAGTTCAAATTCTTTTTTCTCATCCCCGTAGAAAATCTTATCGATTTCCAGGGGAATATTGTAGGGTTTAAACTTTATTGGAAGTCTCGACACCTGCATATGCCCTATCATTTTGATTTTATCCAGAATATTATTATTTGCAGGTAATTCTTTTTTTAACTTTTTTAAATACGAATATTTTAAATCCCATATACTTTTTTTATGATTAATCAGCTTCATTGCTTCTTCTTCCTTAATCTCATTGTTTAATTCCTCATTAATTAACAAACTGTCTTTTCTCTCTGAATATTCTTTTCCCCTTACCTTGCATTTATAAGTAAACTCCCATGATTTGCCGTTAATCGATCTCAATCTCAAAGATACTCCGGAATTGAGCAAATCAAAATTTTTTGTATCAAAATAATAATTTTCAAGAATTTTCATATCGATGCTGTGTCCTATTTTTTTTAAAAACTTTAGTAATCTGTAATACTCATCCTCTGTTAGTAAATATTTAAGTTCTTTTTCAATCATTATTATCCCTTAACTTTTTAGTAATTTTATCTGCTACATGAATAGGCTCGGGAACCTTATACTTTCCAGACACAAGTTTAATCAATTTTAGAGATTTTTCAAAAGATATTTTGTATCCGGGAGAAACAAATACAGGTTTCGTATTTTTTCTATTGGTCAAAGCATACCCCAGCAAATTACCGGTATCATCATATACATTTTCATGTGAAAAATAATCACTGCCTGGTTTATCAAAATTCCCGCATAGATAAGATTTTGCAACTCCTACAGAGGGCATGTTTAAAAGATATCCCAGATGCGTGGCGAGTCCGGCTCTATATGGATGCATTATCCCGTGTCCATCACAGAGAATAATATCATAATTTCTTTGAATTTTGTTTACAATCCTTAAAATATAAGGAACCTCCCTGAAAGCGAGAAATGTAGGTACATATTTTATTTTGTTTTTTTTTATAAGGGTATATTTTTTTTCTACACAATTACTTTTAATATTATAAATAACTGCAGCTACAAAGGCTTTATTATTTTTAAAAGAGATATCCACAGCAAGCAGATTTCTGTAATCAAAATCACCGCCTTTAAGCACTAAATTATCTCTTATTTTTTTTTGAAATTCTCTGCATTTTTGCCAGTTCATAATAGCTTTTATTTTATTTTCCTTGAAACTATAACACCCTTTTCAAGAGGAATAAAAATTGAATCTAAATTCTTGTGCTCAAGTATCATGTTATTGTGTTCTTTAAGTGCTTCGTTGATTCCCTTTATATGTTCGGGGAAATGAGCTTTTTCCAGAAGAACATCATCAGTTATTAAAAGCCCTGATGGATTTAGCATTTCTATTAAAGATTCAAGCAATCTTGGATAGGATTTTTTTGCGGAATCCTGAAAAATAATATCAAATTTTGCATTTTCTTTTTTAAGTCCCGGAATAACATCATTAATATCTCCCAGCACCGGTTTTATTTTTTCGGGTTTAATATTGAATTTCTTAAAGTGAGCTATAGCTTCTTTCAGCAGATCTGCCCTAATATCTATTGTTACAACTTCCCCATTATCGGACATGTTTTTTGCAAATATAATAGTAGAAACACCTATGCAGGTTCCCAGTTCCAGCACCCTGTCCGGATTTTTCATTCTGGTAAAAAAACTCAGCAGCCTGCCAACAGATTTTCCAACGGTGGGATTGATCCCTTCCCTGCTTTCAGCACTTTTTATTATTCTGTATAAATCTTTATCAAATCTTTTATAGAAATTATTTACAAAATCTAGCAGGTTCTCTTTATAAAATATATTATTATCCATTAATATCCTCTAAATTTATATTGTATTCATTAATTTTTTTATATATAAATCTCCTGCTAACCTCAAGCTTTCTGGCAGTTTTCGATTTGTTTCCATTACAGAGCTTTAAAACTTTTTTAATATGCTCCTTTTCTATCTCTTTTAATGTTTTTATTTCTGAGGATGTACTTTTTTGAACTTCCATATCAAAATCGCTTCCCATAAACTTTAAATCTTCGGGAGTAATTTCTTTACCCCTTGAAAGAACAGAAACTCTTTCCATAATATTTTCAAGCTCCCTTACATTTCCCGGATAATCGTGTTGAATTAAGATTTGCATTGCTTCATCCACAATTTTCTTTTGACCATTGCTGTAATAGTCAAGAAAGTGTTTTGCCAGTCTGGGAATGTCATTTTTTCTCTCTCTTAAAGGAGGAATGTGAATGGGAATTACATTTAGTCTATAATAGAGATCTTTTCTAAAATTTCCTTTTTCAACTTGCTTTTCTAAATTTTTATTTGAAGCAGCAATAATTCTTACATCTACCTTTTTAAAGCTATTGCTTCCAACAGGTTTAATCTCTTTTTCCTGAATTGCTCTAAGCAATTTAACCTGAAAATTATTTGTTGTTTCCGCAATCTCATCTAAAAATATTGATCCCCCCTCCGCTACTACAAATAATCCATCTTTATTTTTGTTTGCACCGGTAAAAGAGCCTGCAATATGACCGAAAAGCTCACTTTCAAGCAAATTCTCGCTAAGGGCTCCGCAGTTAAAAACAACAAAAGGTCCGTCACTTCTAAAACTCTTATTATGAATTAACCTGGCAAACATCTCCTTACCCGTTCCGCTTTCGCCGGTAAGCAGAATTGTGGATTCGCTTTGAGCAGCTTTTATTGCTGTGTTATAAATCGATTCAATTTTTTCATCGTTAAAAATAATATCCCGGGGAACTTTCTGCTTATTAATCCTATCCCTCAGGTATAGATTTTCCTCAATCAAGCTTTTACGCTCAAGAGCAGAGCTTATCTGTTTTCTTAGCATATCTATCTTGAAAGGCTTTAAAATATAATCAAAAGCTCCAAGTTTAATAGCCTCTATAGCGGTATCGAGGGTAGCATAGGCAGTAATTATTATAAAATAGGTTGAAGGGGATATATCTTTTAATTTTTTTAGAAAATCTATTCCGCTTCCTTCTTTAAGCCGTAAATCCGAGATAACCAAATCATACAGATTTTTTTTAACCAGCTCAACTGCTTTTTCTTCGGTTGCAGCTAGAGATACACTATAACCTTCATTTGTGAGCATTATTTCCAGGAATTCTCTCATACCCTTTTCATCATCGAGAACTAATATATTAGCCATTTTTAATTTTCCTTACTATCTCTATTAAAAAATAGGGATAATTTTTCTGGGACTCTATTCTTTCGAAACTATACCCGTAATTCTTAAGCTGGTTAACATACTGTTTTTGAAATTCTTTAAAAAGATAAATTTTTCTCAGCCCGTATTTCCTGTAGGCCTTTTCCTTGTATACAAAGTATTTATCAACATCGATATGTTTTATATTGAATTCTCTGAGTAGGTAATCATACTTTTTTCCCCTTTTTAAAATTAAAACATCCTTTTTATCAACACTACCAATTAGATTATTTATTTTTTTTATTTCTTTCTTTAAAACCCTGTCATATTTTGTTGAATATTTTGGAAGATAAATTTTAAAAATCTTTGTTATATTTCTAATAATTTTTTTATAGTTATTAAGACTGTAGATGAAATATTCATTTATTTCTCTGTTATCCAGATAGATAATATCTTCAATTCCCACTGTATAATCATATGCTCTTTCATTCTCTATATTATTAATTATGCCATTATAAAAAACCAGATTGGCTTCCTCAACCTCATCCACATACTCAACACTATTTAATTTGCTGATATAATTTTTAAATTTGCTGTTATCTACATAAATTTTATTTGAGAAAATTAAAGAGGATAAAACTATAATCATAAAAAATAGAAATAATTTTTTCATAAATTTAACTCCAGTATCAATCTTATTGGTTTTTAACTAACCCGGCAAAGTATTTCTTATATTTTTTTTGTTTCTTAAGGAATTTATTTATTTTGTCTATCTTACCCCTTCGGTATAATGATAATATATAACACCTATTAATAAAATCACTTTCTGGAAATATTTCTACTGCATTTTTTGAAGCACGATATAAGCTGTTATGATTTTTAAAATTTTTATGGATTTTTATGGTATTAATCAAAGATTTTTTTAAATTTACACCTCCACCCCACAATTTAATGAAAACCTTGAATGCAGCAAGATATTTTTTAGTTTTAAGATAGGATAGAAGCTGATACTTATAAACATTTGAATCGTATATCTGTTCATCATTTTCCATTTTATTTGCCAGAAATATTACTTTTTTATAATTTTTTCTCAAATATTCCAGATATATTCTTAAATTTGTTATTATAAATGAGGGGGGATTAATTTCTTTCATTTGGGTAAAAATCCTTTCAGCTCTGCTGTTCATTCTTTTTTTAATATATATGTAAAAAAGAGAGATATAGGAATTAATAAAATTACTGTTAATTTTAAGGGAGTTCTTATACAGTTTAATTGCTTCACCATAATCAGATTGAAGGTGGAAAAGCTCAGCTATATGATAGTAGTGAAGATACATTTTATGCTTATTTCTAAGAGTTTGCTTAAAATATTTGAAAAATTTTAATTTCTGTAAATTTAAATCTATGTATTCGGAAACACAATATTTATAATATTTATCAAGGTCTATTTCATTTTTACCAAAAAATATTATTAATGGAATTTTAAAATTCTTATCTCTAATCCATTCCAGTATTTCAAATTTGTTTTCCCATCTGAGACGGGAATCAAAAAGTACAGCTTCAAACTCATCAAGATTTTCAATATTTCTGTAATGTACTTTGGTTTCAATCTCTATTATATCGTAATTCTTCTCCTTCAGGAAAGAAACAAATTTGTTGACATACTCATTTGAATTAAAAGATATAATTTTATTCGTATTCATAACAAATTTTATTATAATATACTAATTGGAATATTCAAGAAACTTTAAAAAATCGCTGCCTCGATTTCTTAGAATCAGAACAGGATAAACTCATAAAAATTGCAATAGTAATTTTTCCCTTCACACACATACGCTATAAGTATTATAGATGATTCCTGAATTCCGCTCGTACACTCGCTCCATCAGGAATATTCATGCTTATATATTGCTATTATGCACATTCCGGGTGAAGCGAACAAAGTGAAGCGAAATCCCGGAATCATCTTGTATAACATTTAATTTTTTACTTAAACTTAAATTTTAGCTTGAACTAAAAAATTAGCTCTGCTAATTTTTTGTATCTGGTTCTAGTTCCGGTTCTTGTACTAAAAAATCACGATAGTGATTTTTCTCAATCTTAGTCTTAATCTTAATCTTAATCTAAAAATTGCGATAGCTATTTTTTATTGGTAATTTTTATCTTTTCATAAGAAGATACAAAAAGAACGGTACTCCAAGCATTGCAGTTATTATTCCTACTGGCATTTCTGCAGGTGAGATTATTGTTCTTGCCACCGTATCCGTTACTGCCAGAAATATTCCTCCGAAGAACAGTGAATAAAATACAAGTTTCGAGTGATCTCTCCCGAAAGCTAACTTCAACAGATGAGGAATAATCAGTCCTACAAAACCAATAGGTCCAGAAAGGGAAACTGCTGCTGCAACAATAATTGAGATAAATATAAATAGCTTTTTCCTCAGATTATGTACTTCTACCCCTTTGCTGATAGCCAGTTCATCCCCCAAATACATTATATCAAGCTGATGCCTGTAGATATATCCTGCCGCTATAATTAACAAATAAAAGGGAATAATCATGTATATTTTCCGATATTCATAAATGCTGATGTTTCCCATCATCCATCTAACTGCAGACCCAAGTTTTGCATTGTTCATAACATACTGAAAAAACAGTATTAAGGAGCTGAATAAAAAGTTTATAGCTATACCCGCAAGAAGGATAGTTGAAACCGAATAATCTTTTTTTATCTTTAAAATAGTTAATATTAAGAAAACCGATATTAAAGCTCCAATAAATGCAAAAACATACCGTGAGTGGAAAATAAAAAAATTAAAAACAATATTCAGATGAATGGATAAAACTGCACCAAAAGAAGCCCCCGAGGCAACTCCCAGAGTAAATGGTGTAGCCAGGTCATTTTTAAAAACCGACTGGAAAATCAACCCACTCAATGTTAAAATTCCCCCGATTAAAAAGGCAAATATAACCCTTGGAACCCGTAAATTCCAAAATATATAGCTATATTCTCCAACTTTATTAATTATTTCATCCAACCCTATAAAATCGGCTCCTATGAATGGCAGTAATATGAAAATTAATATAAATATTATAAAAATATATTTTTTCATACTATCATTCATTCCTTTTGGGAAGATCGATTAAATAGTTTTGTCCATGTTTGAAAATATCCAGTTTGAAATTGTATAGACTATTTAACACCCTGCTGTCATATAGCTGCTTAACTCCACCCGAGAAATAAACTTCCCCCTCCTTGAGGGCAACTATTTTTTCCCCGAAATTCAACACATACTCCAGAAAGTGTGTAACAAGAACAACAGTTTTGTTTTCCTCCCTGTTAATTTTCTCGATTAAATTAAAAATCTCCCATCTGTGATTGGGATCAAGAAAAGTTGTTGGCTCATCAAGAAATATTATATCGGTTTGTTGAATAACTGCAGAAGCTATTAGAACCCGCTGAAGCTCCCCACCGCTTAAGGTGGAAATTTTCCTCTCTATCAAATCCTCTATTTCAAATCTGCTGCTTATTTCTGCTACTTTTTGGAGGTCTTCTTTTTGGTAGGATGACAGAAATCCAAGGTAAGGGAATCTGGAAAATAGAAGAAACTTTTC
>VSIX01000061.1 GCA_008086245.1 Candidatus Mcinerneyibacterium aminivorans | reverse complement strand
CAATCAATTTTATATAAATTATTGAAAAATTAAAATTGATTAAATGGAGTTAGTTAGTAGTTCGTGTTCGTTTAAAAATTCTAAAAGAAAAACCTTGAAGAAAAAATAATATTTTAGACACTGTCCAGCACTTACTTTTAAAAGTTAGTGCTGGAACGCTGATTTATACTGATATAAACTGATTATAAGTTCATCCATTGAAGTAGCTCATAAGAGATAGTTTAAATTTCGGATAAGCCGTCCCTCCGGAAAAGGGAAGACAGGATTTTTCTAAAAAAGTCCATGTAGGATATAATAAAATATTACCAAGTAGAGCTGGATTAAAATGATTAACAGGATTATTAGTAATCCCATAGATGTATCCAATAAATGTCTATAAAATAAAAAATTGATTTGAAAACATAATAAATTATGTTTATATATTACAATCTGATAATAAAATAAGAATAAATTCTTGTTTTTATCAGCTTGTTTATCTATTATAGATTTTTAATCTATAATTTAATTAATTTTATATTTTAAGATTAGGATAATAACTATTAATTAATCAAAAGAATTTAGAAGTGTTCATTATATTGCCGTGTTCATTAATAATGAACAGAGGGGTAAAATGAACAAAATAATCAACATATGAGAAATAAGGCTTTAATAGGACAAAAAAAGGTAAAATACTTGATAGATTCAGTAGTTGTGATATTATATGTTCACTAATATAGGTTGTTCATTGACAATGAACAGGAGGTAATAGTGAACATAAAAAAAGAGATTGTTGAAGAAATAAAAAAATCTTTAAAAGAAAATTTTCCAAAACTTAAAATAAATTTTTCTTATATTAGAAATAAAAACTTTAATAGGAATGATAAATTTGAAGATGGAAAAATTTCATTAGAGATTGGAAACAAAAGAGTAATAAAAAATTATCAAATAAAAAAAATTATAACACAAGCCACTATAAATAATCTTTTAGATAAAAGGGATATTTTTACTAATTTATCTGATACTTACTCCACTTATATAGTTTTAACTGATTACCTCTCAAGAAATGTTAGTTTAGAGTTAAAAAATGAAAATATTAATTTTATAGATACCAGTGGAAATATATTTCTTACTGATAAAGATATTTATATTTATTATTATGATAAATCAAAGAAAAAAATTGTTCCTGAAAAAGATGAATTGGTTAACAGAAAAAATATTGAGTTGCTTTTTTATTTTTTAAATGATAGAAAAATTCTTAAGAAAACTTATCGTGAGATTTCTGATATTACCGGAGTTTCCTTAGGAAAAATTAGTAATACCTTTAAAATCCTGAAAAATAAAAACTTTTTAGTGAAAAAAAATAATAAACATAAGTTGATTAGAACAGAGGAGCTTTTAGATAGATGGATTGAAAATTATAATAATATTTTAAAAGATAAAATTTATATAAATACATATAGAACAAAATTAAATGAAATAAATCAAGAACTGATAATAAATAAAAATTTAAAAAACACTTATATTAGCTCAGAATATGGTATAAATCTTATTAGTAATAAAATAAGATCCAAAAATTTATATCTATATACACAGGAAAAATTAGATAATCTTATTAAATCCTTGAAACTAATACCGGATTCTAATGGAAACATAAAATTATTCAGTTTATTTTGGAATGATGAATATATATTTAATCCTGATTATGATTGTTTGGTGCCATATTTGCTTTTGTATGCTGATTTGTTAGAAGAAGATATACAGAGAAATAAAGAGGTGATTAAAGAACTTTATGAAAAACACATACAACCTGGAGTACTCCAAACTTCCTTTGAATAATCCCAAAAAAATTCTTAAAATATTAAATAATATTTTTGAAAAATTCGAAACTGATTTTATGATTATTGGAGCCATTGCAAGAATTGTTTTACTTGAAAACATTTATGGGTATACCAGAGGAAGAGCTACAAAAGATCTCGATCTTTCAGTGTTTATATCCAACTGGAAAGAATATGATAATATAATGAATGAGTTTGTAAATGAATATAGTTTTCGAAAAAATAAAAAGATATATCATAGAATTTCAAATAATGAATATGCAATAGATATTATTCCATCGGGAAAAATAGCTAAAAATGGGGAAATATTCTGGCCTCCAAATTATGAAAATTCTATAGATGTTGATTTTTTTATAAAATCTTTTGAAAATTCATTATTGATAAAACCTGAATATAAAAGTGATAATTTAAATTTTCATATTCCAAATCTTGAGGGGCTTTTTGTACTTAAATTTATTGGCTGGTATGAAAGAAAATATTCAAGTGATGCCGGTGATTTAGATTTAATTTTATCCTGTATGTATAAAAATTATGAAAATATTCTTTTTGAAAAATATAGCGAATTGATTACATATGATTATAAATATCATGAAGTATTTCCAAAAATATTAAGTAAGGAATTATTTACTATTTTAAATTCAGAAAAATATATTAGAAAGTTTAATAATTATTTAGACCTTGATGTTATAGAAAATCAATTAGTTCCATCTATGGTAAAAACAAATCGTAATTTAGATCCAGATACCTATGAATCTTATATAGAAATATTTCGTATATTGAAAAACGAATTTAAAAATTACTATAATAATTAATTTTAAAGGAGCTGTTTGAAATGGGTAGAAATTTTGAAGTAAAATCATTTCTAAATCCTAATCCGGTTTTTGAGAGTGATACTTTAATTGATCCTCACGGTAGGAAGTATCACATGGAAAATTATCCCTTTATTGAGCTTATTCTGACTGATTTTAAAGAGGGAGAGTATTTTATAAAAATTAAATCGGAAAATTTTGAATTTGAAAGGAAAATTGAAGTAGAAAAGAAGGGTCAAAGTAGATCGGTATACTTCAAAAGCAAAAAACTTGAAGGACTAGACAAAATAAAAATTAATGTTGATATTGAGGGAAATGGAATAAAGTATAACGATACAAAGATTTTGAAAACATTTGAAGTAAGGGGTCAGGTTTTTGATACTGACAGTAATCCTCTATTT
>VSIX01000060.1 GCA_008086245.1 Candidatus Mcinerneyibacterium aminivorans | reverse complement strand
TATAATCTTTTGAAAAATAGTAATTAGGAACTCTGTAGGAATATGGTCTTTTAACTTCCTCAAGCAGTATATACTTTCCGTTTGGAGAAACACTTACATGATCATAAAGCCCCGGGGAGCCTATTTTCTTTATCTTCTTTTGGGCAGTATCATAAATCACTATCCTGGATTCAAAATAATAATCAAACAGCTTTTTATCAAATTCATTTTTTAAGAGATTTGTATAGGTTCTCATCCTGCTTTTGGTTTTTTTTGTCTCTTCTACCACCGGAGAGGAAGGGATTTCTCCTTTTTGGGGTCTTTCTTTCCTGTTTGACAAAACGGCCTTTATAAGTAATCTTTTATCATCTATCCAGAAAAAATTATCAGCATCAAAGCTATCATTCAATCTTATATTCTCAATTTGTTTATATTCCCCCGAATTAAAATCCCCTGCATAAATTTTAATACCATCATCTGTGGAAACACTAAATGCATATTTTTTATTATTCGGGGATAGTATAAAATCCCTAACAACCGTTTCTTCATCAATATTTATTTTATTTACACTACTCTTTTTAAAATCATATAATTTTATATCATAATACGGGTATTTTTCGATAGGTCCGTTTAGTACAGGTGATATCTCTTCTCCGGCAAGTTCAACAGTTTTTCTTGAAATTGTTTTCAAATCTACCATATGGCGGTAATTTATTTCAGCCCCTCTTTTTTCAATATTATCGATTTTCATATATCCAGACCGGAGATTATTAAATATTTCTATAATTTCCCGGGGTGGTTTTTTATAGCTATCTTCTGCAAAAATAAAAACGGATAAAATTATTACTAACATTCCTATTAATACTTTTTTCCTCACGATATCCTCCTATTTATTTAAAAATTATAATAATAAAGTATTTAAAATCAATGATAAATTAAATTATTTGAGTATATTATTGACATTACACAAACTTATGAATAAAATAAAAACGATTTAATATGAAATTAATAAGAAATCTTTATGAGTGGGTTCTCCACTGGGCTCATACGCCTTATGGAGCCATAGCATTATTTGTTCTTGCATTTGCAGAAAGTTCATTTTTCCCTGTCCCTCCTGATGTACTGTTAATAGCACTTGCCCTCTCAGTAAGAACCAAAGCTTTCAAATTTGCTCTTATCTGTTCTCTGGGATCAATTCTGGGAGGAGCTTTTGGTTACTATATAGGATATGAACTCTGGTATGCCGGAACATCTTTTTCTAATTTTGCAAATTTCTTTTTTGATTATATTCCGGGCTTTACAGAACCAGCTTTTTTAAAGGTTGTTTCTCTGTATAAGAAATACTCTTTTTTAATTGTTTTCAGTGCGGGTTTCTCCCCCATACCGTATAAGGTTTTTACTGTTACAGCAGGAGTTACAAAAATAAATTTTTTAAATTTTCTTCTGGCCTCCGCGGTAAGCAGATCGCTTCGTTTCTTTATAGTTTCTTCATTAATTTATAAATTTGGAAAACCTATAAAAAAGTACATAGATAAATATTTTAACAAGCTAACACTTCTCTTTGTAATTCTCATTATACTTGGATTTGTAGTTATTAAATATATCTTTTGATTTTTCTGAACTGTTTTCTGTGATCTGGATTCTGTAGTCTGAATTCAAACTACAGATTACAAAATCACTCAATTTCAAACTCGGCATGTACTGTTACCCTTATTTCTTTTACTCTTGAGTCCGTATTATAAATCCCCCTGCTTGATACCTCGGTCGAATAGGGTTCAGTAATCTGAAATACACCCTGACGGATTGATACCAGTTTTTTAAGCTTGGTATTGCTTTTTTTTACCATTCTAGCCGCCCTGTTTTGTGCATTTTCTGTTGCCTTTTCAAGAATTTCCTTTTTTAAACTGTCAATTCTGGAGTTAAAATAATTCAGCTTGGATTTCTGTATTATAATTCCTTTTTTTACGAGTTCCGATGGACTAAGGGCCATATCCTCCAGCTTCTTGATTTTGTCTGTAATGACAAATACGGGCTGGCTTAAAATATAACCCGAAACCCCGTTTCTGGAATATTCCTCTCTATAGTTTATAGGATTGATTGTAATATCTTTATCTTTTATGCCGTTCTTCTTGAATATAGTAATCAAATTATTTTTCATACT
>VSIX01000059.1 GCA_008086245.1 Candidatus Mcinerneyibacterium aminivorans | reverse complement strand
GATTTGTAGAAAAGATAATTAAGAAAATTGGAGAAGATGAGGACAAAAAAAATTTAGAAGAATATTCAAATGTAAATATTAATCCTATAAAAAAAGAAGATATTGAAAAGCTTATGATAAAAACCTTAGATATAAAAAAAGAAAAATTATATAAAAAAAGCTATGGAAATGATTACAGGAATATGTTTATCTATTTGTTAAAAAAATATACAGGATTGAAACTAAAGAAAATAGGGGAGTTATTTAACATAAGATATACATCAGTTTCAATGAAAACCAAAAGATTTAAAGAAAAGTGTAAAAGAAATAAGAACTTGAATAAGAAAAAAAATTTAATAGAGGGTATTATAAAAAAGAATGTATAAATGTGAAGACCTAACCCCTTTTGATTCTGTATCTAGCCTTCATAATAAACTCCTCTTTATTTAAAATGTATTATATCAGCAGACAGGAAAATCAGCAATGCTGAATTTTTGGTGAATTGTAAATAGCTATCAAATTATCAGAGATAATTTGATTGTAATCTTCCGGTACAACATTTAAGATTCTTCATTTTTTAAAAAAGTATAAATTCCAATCCCTATAAATCCAACACCGCAGATACTCCATAATATAATTTGCCATTTTTGTTCACCAAGAAATACCTGTATTAACCAAAAGATACCTAGTATAAGCCAAATAGAACCTTTTATTATTTTCTTATTCATTAAAACTCCTTTATTAAATTTTAAATGATGGAGCATTATTTAGTATAATGCTCCATCATAATTTTCATTTTATGCTACTGGGGGTGCTTCAGTTGCGCAGGAGGAGTCCATTGGATTATTACCGCTTGGTGTTGTTTCTACTTCTGATAAATCTGCACATCCAGCTGCTCCTGCTAATGCAATAACCATACTAATTGGTGCTGCTTGTAAAAAAGCATAAGTTACTCCTATAGCTGCAGCAATATCTCTCCAATCAGTTTTCCCCCCATTAACCATCCTTAGTTTTTCTTCACTTAATTCTTTCATCAAAAACTCCTTTCAATAATTTAAATTCTAGTTTACCAACTACAATTCCATATGGAATATTCTTAAAAGAATTAACATATAAAAAATCCCCCTCAAGAAGGATTTATACTTATTTGTACATGATTGAGATTAGCTGTCAAGAGGTTAAATTTGGGGTTGGTGGTCTGAGGGAGTGAGCTGGTTGTATAGGTGAGTGAGCTGGATAAGAATTTGTTTATGAATTTTGATTTTATTAATGTGATTTGTAAAAGTCAAGTAAATATGTGAAAATACTTGACATATTCTGTGTTTTATATTATCTTTTACATAAAGAGGTGGAAAAAGATGTCAGTAATGAAATATGTAAAAGATAAGATTGATGGTTTTGAAGATGGTAAAGTATTTGATTATTATAGCTTTAATATCGATAGATCAAAAATGATGGCTCTTTCCAAGGCATTAAGCAGATTGTTCAAGTCCGGGAAAATTAAAAGATTGAAAAGAGGCCTTTATTATAAAACTAAAAAGACAAAATACGGAGAGTTAATGCCGGATGAAAAGGAAGTTTTAAAAAATATTTTATATAAAAATAAAAAGAGAATTGGATATTTAACAGGTGTAAAATTATATAATAGATTGGGGCTTACCGCCCAAATTGCTAATGAATATCAGATTGCTGTCAATAAATTAAAGAAAGATATTAAAATGAAAAAGGTTAAGGTAAATTTTACCAAAGTTAACGCTCCAATTAATGAAAAAAATTATAGGATGTTACAGTATTTGGACGTATTAAAAAATATTAAAAATATTCCGGGAAGCAGTAAAAATACTGCGTATAAAAAAATTAAAAATATTATCTTAAATTTAAAAACTAAAGAAATTAACCGGATTATAGAATTAGCAGATTATTATAGAGCAGGAACAAATGCATTGCTGGGAACAATACTTCAGGATAAAACTAATATAAATTTAAAAAAGCTAAAAAAAAGATTGAGTCCATTTTCAAATTATAAATTTAACATAGAAAATATTAAAAATAAAAAGAAATGGATGATTTCATGAAGAGATAATGAAAATAAAAATATAAAATAATACAGCAATAAATTAACAAGTATTTACAAGAATAATAGGAAATGAATTTTATGTATGTAATGAGTAATAATTTCTAAAAATCTATGCAGAGATTTTTAAAGTGGGGATAATATGGTAATATTTAAAAAACTTGCAAATTTTGATAAAAAAAGAAGAATATTCTTTTTGGAAAAACTTGAAATGAATCAAAAAAATAAGATTTTTGATCATTTTCTTAATGTAATTAAAAATACGGATAAAGATGAAAAAGAAGTATTTTATAAAAATATTCATGGTAAATTGAAGAAATATTTTGAAGAAGAAGCAGAAAGTAGAGAGTATTTGGTTGATATGGATTTAGATAAATCCAGAATTAAGATTGAATCTCTAATAAAAGAAACCGAGGAAGAAATTTATGAAGCACTCGCATATACAGAAAATCTAAAATCAAAAATAAAGAAACATAGAAAATTAATGAAAGCTAACAGATGGAAAGATATTAAAATAATTACTGATAATTTTAAAAATATACCAGAACCTCCCGAACAAAAGGATTATGATGAAGATAGCAAAATAATTGAATTACCCGAACCCGATAAAGATATTATAAAAAAGGAGAATATCTATAACTGTATAACTGAAAGAGAAAGCAGAAGGAAATACAGCGATGAAAGTCTGTCTTTAAAGGAGCTTTCTTATCTTTTATATGCAACTCAGGGTGTTAGGGAAAGAAACGATAATTATCATAAAAAAACTGTGCCCTCTGGAGGAGCAAGACAGCCTTTTGAAACTTATATCGCTGTTAATAATATTGAAGATTTAAAAAGGGGAATCTATAGATATCTCATTTTTGAACATAAACTTTTATATATGAAATCCCCGGATAATCAAAAAAGACTATTAAAGGATGCTGCTTTAGGACAGGAATTTGTAGCAAACAGTGCAGCAGTATTTTTCTGGGCAGCACTACCTTATAGAGTTGAATGGGGATATTTTCTAAAATCGCATAAAATAATTCTTCTCGAGGGAGGACATGTCTGTCAGAATCTGTATCTAGCTTCAGAATCCATTAACTGTGGCACCTGTGCAATCGGAGCCTATGATCAAGAAAAGAGCGATGAACTTTTAGAACTTGATGGAGAGGATGAGTTTGTTATTTATTTAGCACCGGTGGGGAAGGTATAAAAAATCGCTTTTACGATTTTTTAGTGAATAGCTAATTGTAAATAGTGAATAGTTCAAAAGTAACTCCAGAGAAGATTTAAAAAATTAATAGATAAACAGAAAACTGATAACTTCATAAACAACGAATTAACACAAATT
>VSIX01000058.1 GCA_008086245.1 Candidatus Mcinerneyibacterium aminivorans | reverse complement strand
TTATCTCTTATGTGTTACATCGATGGTTTCACTTATAAACAGTGTTAATCTGCGTCCATCTGCGTCAGGTGTTTTTATTATTTGTAAATTCTTTTTTCTGAGGTACAAACTACCCTGAAGTATTAGGTCTGTAATCTGTACTCAGTATTCTGTATTCTGTAGAAAAAATATTTTTCAGATAACAGAATTCAGAATACAGAACTCAGTACAATTAACAAATATCTTGAAAAAAGGGGGTTATCAGATTATACTTAAAATATGTTAAAGATTAATAATAAAGGTGCATCACTTGTTGAGTATATTGCTTCTTTGGTTATAAGTCTTGTTATTGCCTATCTTTTTGTTCATACCATAGCTACGATTTATCTTATTACCTTTAAGGAGGCTAAGCGGGGAAAGGGAGGCATATCCCTTAAAAATGAAATTGAACAGCAGATAATGGCTGAAGATTATGCTAATCTAGACTTGCTTGACGGTACCACGGGGCAGATCCTTCTGGATGACAGGGGAACGGATGATACTTCCGATGATATTATGGCAGAGTATACTATAAATATTTCAACGGTAAGTGATAATTATACCACTACAGCCTCACTTGAATATAAAAGAATTGAAGTGGAGGCAACCTGGCCTGAATTGATTGTTGGGAGTGAGAGGGATAATCCGACAACAAAAACAGAAGAGATAAGTTTTATTTTACGGAGATACCAGAATGTTAACTATTAGTAAAAAAAGCGGTGTTACACTTATTGAATTGATCACTGTTATTTCACTTTTTTCAGTTCTTTCGATAGGTTTAATGTCTGTTTATTTGATAGGTATGAGGGAGATGGATAAAACCGAAATCGAAAATGAAACAATGACAGTTTTCAAGCTCATAAAGAGAGAGCTGACCACTACTATCAAGGAGGCAAAAAATGTACAGTGGGGAGGTTCTTTTCCTCTTGTTATTACTCTATATAATGATTCAATAATTAGATATAGAAATAATACTGTAGATGGAAGTGATGTAATTCAAAAGGATCATAATGATGGCAGCTGGAATAATATCGTTCAAACCAATTTTGTGGAATATACTATAAACAGCATTTCAGTTGATACCACAAGACAAACAGCTGATATAACCGTTGAACTTAATGGATCCTATCAGGATGTAAATTACAGCATTAAAAGAGCAATAACCCATGTCCACTGGAGGAATCAATGAACAGAAAAGGAGGAACTCTTTTAACTGTAATGGTTTTTATGCTTATTTTCATAACACTGCTGGGAGCCTATGTATTAAAATCATTTTATTTTACCCAGGAAGCCGAACTGGAAATAGATTACTGGCAGAATTTTTATGCCTTAGAATCTAATATGCAAAGGGCAATTAGACTTGTTGAGGAAACTAATAGAAAAGATCTGGGGAATTCAGATGTGGTTTCACAGAACTGGGAGGGAACCTACGGAACCGATTTTACAATTAGTGTGAAAGAGTTTGATAACTGGGCGGGATATGTTGAAAATAATAATGAAAGTTTAAATGAGGTTAATGCTTCAAGCAATACCATAACAAGAAATTATCCCGTTAGTATTCAGCTAAGGTCTTTAGAAACGGATACCACAATAGAGTATTTGATGAGCTTTGGAAGCGGAATTCCTTTTACAATCTATGCACATAACAGCATAGGGATAGATTATGATGAAAATAGGTATCCATATCTATCTTCAAGTTATTCATGGGATGTTTCACATTATGCAAATGATACAAGAGTTGAATCTTCAACTGTTTACTATTCAAATACTATATATTGTTCCACAAGTAATACAGAATCCCCTAACTGGAGCGGTAAGCTGGATTCATCAAGCACTTTAGAGCAAAAAACATTGACCTTACCAACCTTTTTTACCATGCAGGGAAACCAGGGGTATAATGATCTGGTTGCTTCTATAGATCCTTCTGTAAATATAATAGATTATAAGCAGAACAGCATTAATTACAGTCAGATGATGTCTGCAATTGTATCCGGAACTACAAACGTTTTTATTACTAAAAAGAATTCTTTTGATATAAATATTGATACAAGCCTTAGCAATGAAATAACTGAAGATATTATTTTCATTGTCAGGGGAGATGTAAATTTGAGCCGGAATTTCTGGGTTGATAAGAATGGACGATTGGGAATTATTTCATTTAATAATATAAACATGGAACCAACTAATTATTATGATAAAATGGGTGGGAATATTTTTCTTTATGCTTCCAACAATATTAATTTTTTGGCTGAATCTAATTCTGGAAGTAATATAATTGTTGGTAAATTACTTTCTGGAAATGATATTATTCTTGATGGTACTGACTATAATGAATTCTGGATTTTTACTTATGAAAATACATCTGGAGATGATTTTGATTATAATAGTACAGATTATACATTGAAAGATTTATCAGGTTTGAATATCACAGATAATCCTGATATTTTCAACAGCCCCAGACCATTGCCTTTTAATATCGAATATGGTGGTAGTGGAGGCGGAGCTTCCCAGAGAATCTGGAGGCAGAGATAATAATTGCTTAAGCAATTATTATCGATTGTCGATTGTCGATTAACAATTTTCAATTATAAAATTAGTACAATCTACATTTGAAATAAAATTCTACAAAATCATGTTTTGATTTTTTTTTCTTATATTGAGATTCAATTCTATAAAAAAATTATTAGCAAGTTTTATCGATTGTCGATTGTCGATTCAGGCTGTAAAGAAATATATAATTTGAATATTATATAGAAATGTTAATAAATAAGTCATGCTTCCCTTTCTTACGGGACGGCTTGACCGAAACTTGTTTCAGCATCTTCTATAATTGATTGATATATAGTCTTTTAGAGTAGATATTTCCCTTTCTTATGGGACAGACTTGGCTGGAAATAAATTCAGGATGACTGTTTTTTAAAAATTTTGAATATTCATTATTTACTTGCTATTTCTTTACAGCCCCGATTGACAATTTTCAATTATAAAATAAATTTACTTTGAAATAAGATATTTTAATTTTGGGTCATCTTCATATTTTTTAAATCCCAATATAATAGATTGATGAGCAATTTTTATCTTACCTGGATTCTCGAAATATCGAATATCGAAAATTCCCTCAAGTGATTTTTTAATTAGCAACTTGCCATTCGCCATTAGCAATTAAATATTCCTTGAATATTCAAAGATATGTTATAGAATTATTTTGTATTACGAAGAAAGGAGAAATTTTGAGTATATTAAAAATATTTTTGATTTTATTAGCAGGTTCTGCAGCAGGCTTTATTAATGTTCTGGCAGGAGGAGGATCCCTTTTAACTATTCCAGCTTTAATTTTTCTGGGGCTTCCACCTGCTACTGCAAACGGTACCAATAGAATAGCTATCCTCGGACAAAATATAATGGCAGTATCAAAATTTAAAAAAGAGGGGTATTTTCACTGGAAAACGGCTATTTTGATGAGTGTTCCAGCCATAGCAGGTTCGATACTCGGTTCAAGTGTAGCAGTTGATATTTCCGGTGAACTATTTGAAAAAATACTATCTATTATAATGCTGTTTATGCTTGGAGTAATCCTTTTTAGTAATATCAAAACAAAAGCAGAAAAGATGCTGAGTGAAACTCCTCAAAATAAGGTTTTACTTTTTATAGCTTTTTTCTTTGTAGGCTTATACGGTGGATTTATTCAGGCAGGGGTTGGCTTTATAATTATTGCTGTTCTTTCAATAATAGGAAGAATTAATTTGGTTAGAACAAACAGTATAAAAGTTTTTATTGTTGGAATATATACAATTGCTTCTCTGATTGTTTTTTATTTGAATGGCAATCTTAATTTTATATACGGTTTAATTCTTGCTGTTGGTAATAGTACAGGAGCATATTTTGGAAGCCATTTTGCTGTTAAAAAAGGTGATAAATGGATTAGAGTTATTTTAACTGTAGCTATAGTTTCAATGGCAGTTAAATTATTTTTCTTTTAATTGAATATTGTTGAAATAAAGGTAATATCTTGTATTATATATGTGATATTAGTTAAAGGAGGTGCTAATTTCATAATATCAGGGAGACAAACTTGCTTATCGAATAAAAATATGATTTTATCCGGATGGGAAGCATATTTTAACTTTCAAAATAAGATATTCTTATCTTTTATTGGTTTTGTTGCTATATTTTATTATCAAAGAAAAAATATCATTTTTAAACATATTTTGTATAGTCTTGCTGGTTATCTATTGATTTTAGCATATCATTTCAACAATAATATTGTAATTAGTGATAATATAATTGGTTTAGAGTGAATTTTGGTTTTAAACAGTTAAATAGTATAAGGAGGTTTGTATGGGTGAATATAAAGATTTGGAAAAAAAAATAAAAATGAAAAGAAAAAACAGCTGGGAAAACTTAAAAGATGGTGAGAGGAAAAAAGTATTTTCATTTTCTGAAGAATACAAAAACTTTTTAAAAGAGGTAAAAACGGAAAGAGAAAATGTTGATAAGGTTGTTCAAATGGCAGAAGAAGAAGGTTTTAAACCGCTAAGTGAACTTAAAGATGGACATAATAAGTATTATGCTGTAAATCACAATAAAAATCTTGCCTTAATAGTACTGGGTAAAGAAGAAATTAAAAACGGATTTAATCTCATAGCATCACATGTTGATGTACCTCATATTGATATTAAAATGAATCCAATTTATGAATCAGAAGAGATGGCTATGATGAAAACTCACTACTATGGCGGTATAAAAAAATATCACTGGGTATCAAGACCTTTAGAACTTCACGGTGTAATTATTAAAAATGATGGTGAAAAAGTAGAGTTAACTTACGGTTCTGAAGAAGATGAAGGTGTATTTGTTATTCCTGATGTTTTACCGCATCTGTCCAGAAAGGTTCAAAAAAAAGAAAAACTGCTTAGAAGTTTTGAAGGTGAAAAGCTTCATGCTATTGCAGGTTCTATTCCGATAGATGATGAGGATATTAAGGAAAAAATCAAATTTAATGTATTAAAAGTATTAAATGAAAAGTATGATATAGTTGAAGAAGATTTTGTTTCAGCTGAATTAAAGCTTGTACCGGCCGGAGAGCCTAGATTTGTTGGATTTGATAAAAGTATATTGGGTTCCTTTGGTCATGATGATAGAATATGTGGTTATACTTCTTCAAAGGCTATATTTGATATAGAAAATCCAAAGAAAACATCTATTAATTTTCTTGCAGACAAAGAAGAAATCGGCAGTGAGGGAAGAACAGGTATGCAGTCATGGTTCTTTTTGGAAATTGTAGGTGAATTACTGCAGCATCAGGAGGGATCATATTCTGATCTTAAATTAAAAAAGATGCTAAGAAAATCAAATGTTATTTCCTCAGATGTTGGAGCGGCTGTTAATCCGTTATTTAAAAATGTTCACGATAACCAGAATGCTCCAAAATTCGGCGGCGGAATAAGTCTTGTAAAATATACAGGTGCAAGAGGTAAAGCTGCGGCAAACGATGCCGATGCCGAATTTGTGGGTAGAGTTAGAAGATTATGGAATGAAAATAATATAGACTGGCAAATCGGAACACTTGGAAAAGTAGATGAAGGAGGCGGAGGAACAGTAGCAAAGTTTTTAGCTAAATATAATATGAATGTTGTTGATGCAGGAACTCCTTTGTTATCAATGCACTCTCCCTTTGAACTGGCATCTAATGTTGATATTTACAGTACCTATAAAGCTTATAAGGTATTCTTTGAAAAAATGGAGTAAATTATGAATTTTAAAGATTTATATAAGGAAGTTAAAAGTAAAAAAAGAGTGGTTTCTGTAGTTTGTCCCTATGGGGGCCAGGTTATGACTGCACTTGAAAATGCAAGGAAAAAAAATATAGCGGATTCAATTCTTGTAGGAAAAAAAGAAAAAATTGAAACTTCTATTAATGAAATAGGTGCAAATGTTGATGATTATAAAATTGTCAATGCAAGCTCCGATAAAGAAGCTGCTCGAAAGGGAGTTAGCTTTGTTGCTAATCAAAAGGCAGATGCAATAATGAAGGGTAAGATTCAGACTGCTACATTTATGAGGGCAGTTCTTGATAAAGAGAATGGCTTAAGAAAAGGTTCAATATTAAGTCATATTACAGCTTATGAAGCTAAAAAATATCATAAACTATTATTTATAACTGATGGCGGAATAGTTATTGAACCAGATCTTTCAGAAAAGATTAAGATACTTGAAAATGCAATAAACTATGTTCGCAGACTCGGAATTAAAAAACCTAAAGTGGCGGTAATGGCACATCGAGAAGCGGTAGATGAAAAGGTTAAAGCAACTACTGATGCTGCTAAACTTGCGAAAATGAACGATAGAGGACAGATTAAAAATGCTTTTGTAGATGGACCTTTTGCTTTTGATAATGCAATTTCAAAAGAAGCAGCAGAAATCAAAGGTATTAAATCTGAAGTTGCCGGAGATGCTGATGTTTTACTTGTTCCCGATGTGGTATCAGGGAATCTAATGGCTAAAGCTGTTATGTATATGGCCGACTGTAAATTTGGCGGTGTTGTTGTAGGAGCAAAAGCACCAATAATTTTACTATCAAGAGCTGATGATGCTGAAACAAAATTAAATTCAATTGTAATGGGTTTACTATAATAAGGAGGTAATATATGAGTTTGGATGGAGTAAAAAAATCATTAACTTCAGAATTAAAAAACCTAAAAGAAGAGGGCACATTAAAGGGTGAAGAAATGGTAATTGAAGAAATAATACCTGCAGAGGGTAAAAAGGGTCCGCGTTATAAAATAAAAAATGAGCCCGATAAGAAGTTTTTGAAATTAAATTCTAATTCTTATCTGGGAATTTCAATGCATGAAGATGTTATTGAAGCAGAAGAAAAAGCTGCTCAAAAATATGGAGTAGGACCCGGAGCCGTAAGATTTATAAGTGGAACTCATGAGCCTCATATAGATCTTGAAAAAAAACTGGCTGATTTTCACAGAAGAGAAGATGCCATGATTCTTAGTTCGGCTTATGTAACCAGCCTTGGCGTTATTTTTCCACTGCTAACAAAAGAAACTATAGTTATTAGTGATGAGCTTAATCATAACTGTATAATAAATGCAGTTAGAATGAGCCGTCCAGCTGATAAAAAGATTTACAAACACAACGATATGGATGATTTAGAAAAGAAAATTAAAAATTCAATTGGGAAAGCAAAAAGAGTTATGGTTGTAACAGATGGTATTTTTAGTATGCTTGGTGAAAACGCTTTTCTTGATAAAGTTCAGTCTATCTGTGATAAGTACTCCGATGAATTTGAAGAGGGAATTTTTTCTGTAGTTGATGATTCTCACGGTGTTGGAGCATTTGGAGATACAGGAAGAGGTACAGAGGAATACTGCAATACAAAAGTTGATATATTAATCGGAACACTTGGAAAAGCATTTGGAGTAAATGGAGGATATGTTGTTTCTGATAAAACAGTAACAGATTATTTAAGAGAAAAAGCACCTACCTATGTATATTCAAATCCGATCACCTGCTCTGAAGCTGCGGCAGCAAAGAAAGTTCTGGAAATTGTTGATAGTAAAGAAGGACAAAAAAGGCTATCACATTTAAAGAAAATGACAAATAAGTTTATTAAGGGTTTGAAGAATCTCGGATTTGAAACAGCTAAAGGTGAACATCCGGTTGTTCCCCTGATTACAAGAGATACCAGGAAAACTTCTGAAATTACAAAATATTTATATAAAAATGGAATTCTTGCTACTGCAATAAACTATCCCGTTGTTCCAAAGGGAGAAGAAGAAATTAGATTTCAGATTAATGGAGATCATACAGAATTCGATATAGAATATGTTCTGGATGTGTTAAAAAAATATTAATGAATCACTAAAAGGGGAACAAAATCTTTTGTTTCCCTTTTATTAATTTTAGCTTACTTTTTATAATTATAATTATTCTTATTTCGGTACGGTTTATGTTTTTATTTAAGAATATGTGTTAGTGTTTGTGCTTGTGTGTTTATAAAATCACTCCTTGATTTTCGAAGTTCGATATTTAATAAAATTTAAATATATCCTTACGAAGAAATAATTAAATCTAGATTTAAATAAGTTTTGTTTTCTGTGATCAGGATTCTGCCAACTGTATAATATTTTTCAAAAGATCAGAAAACAGACTCCAGACTACAAACTACCCTGAAACATACCGCTACAGAATCTAGACTACAGAATCCGGAATACAGAATACAAAAAATTTTTGCAACAATTTCTTCTAGCATCGTATATATAACTAAAGACGAGGAGGTTTTAAGTGAAAAAAATTCTAAAAAATATTTTAAAGGTTTTTATAACTTTCAGTTTGGTTTTTATATTTTCATTTTCAATTTTTGCTGCAGAGAAGAATGGTAGTTTAAATTTTGAAATACCTGAGGTTAATTATGAAAAATATCAGCTTGATAACGGGATGCAGATATATGTTATCGAGGACCATGATGTGCCACTTGCAAAATTTTCTGTTTGGTACAGGGTGGGATCAATAGATGAAACAGAGGGGATAACAGGAATCTCCCATATGCTTGAACATTCAATGTTTCTGGGAACCGAAACACTTGAAAAAGATCAGATCCATAAGCTGGTAAAAAAGGTTGGCGGAATAACAAATGCTGGAACATACTATGATTTTACCATGTATTATGAAGAGGTTCCTTCTGCAAAGCTTGAACTTGCTATAGCACTTGAAGCTGATAGGATGAGAAACCTGAATTTCACGAAAGAATCATTTCAAAATGAGAGAAGTGTAGTAAGACAGGAAAGAAGACGACGAATTGAAAATAATTTTTTCAGATCGGCTTTAGAAGAAATACAGGCAAAAGCTTTTAAAGATTCCGGACTACACCATCAGATCATTGGATGGGGTGAGGATATCGATAATTTTACACGGGAAAAAGCTATGAATTATTATAAAGAATATTATGCTCCCAACAATGCTGTTGCTATTGTTGCCGGAGATGTGGATCCCGACAATGTTCATAAACTTGTTAAAAAGTATTTTGGAGATTATAAAGAGGAAAAAGTAACAAGAAGAAAACAAAAGGAACTTCAGCAAAAAGAAGAGAGATTCATAGAAATTGAAAAAGTTACAAGATTACCCGTTCTTGCGATGCTTTATAAAGTACCCGGAGGAAATCATCCTGATTTCCCAGTTATAACTGCTTTAATGGATATACTGGTTAATAATCCAAACTCAAGAGTAAAGGATAAATTGAAAAGAGAGAAAAGATTAATAATGCAGGCAGGCGGTATGCCTTTAAACTTAAGAATTCCGGGTTACTGTATGCTTTTTGCTATACCTATGTCAGAAAAAAATATGGATAAAGTTAAAGATGGTATCGATAAAGAAATAAGTAAAATAATTAAAAATGGTGTTAAGGATAAAGAACTGAGAAGGATTAAAAAATCAACTATGAAAGAAATGATATTTATGCAAAAGGATAAAACAAATTTTACAAGAGTAATTGCAGGCAATGTTATCAGATTTGACAATCCTAATTTGTACAAAAGAAATCTGGAGATCATAAAGAATTTAACCAGTGAAGATATCCAGAGAATTGCGAAAAAATATTTTTCAAAAAATAATCGAACAGTTGGATATGTAGTTCCTAAAAAGAATGAAAAAAAGAATAACAAATAAAGAGGTGAAAAGATATGAATATAAAAAAGCTTTTATTTGTTCTATTATCAATATTACTAATTTTTCAGCTTGCTGAAGCGGAGGTTGAATTTTCGCAGAAACTTTACAAAGAATTATCAAAAACTAAGAATAAGGTGCCCCATATTAAAATACCGGATTATACAAAATTTGAACTTGAAAACGGCATGAAAATTTATTTTGTAGAAGATGATGAGCTTCCAATAATTGAAGTTGAGGGTTATATTAAAGGAGGTAGGCTTCAGGAAACAAAAGATATTGCAGGAATTTCCGGGTTTATGTTTGATATGATGAATACAGGGACCAAAAATTTTAATGAACAGGAGCTGCAGGAATACAAGAATTTGCATGGAGTAAGCTTCGGTTTTTCTGTTAATAATGATTACTTTAAATTCGGGGGAAATAGTTTGAAAAGTGACTCTGAATATCTTATTTCTATGATTTCAGAAATACTGCAAAATCCTAAATTTGATAGAAAATATCATAGAAGAAAAATTATGCAAAGATATAAATATCTTTCTCAAAATGAAACACAGGAAATACCTCTAAGAAATGAACATTTTTATAAGAATCTATATAAAGATCATCCGTATTCCTATTCCTACAACACAGATTTGCTGACCGATACGACTTCCAGTTTTCAGCCTGAAAAACTAAAAAAATATTATAATAGAACAATTGCTCCTAACTCTATTGTTATGGGTATTTATGGGGACTTCGATGCGGATAAAATGAAGGAATTGGTTGAAGCCAAATTTTCTTCATGGAAGAAAAAAGAAATTGAATACAGGGAACCTGAATTGAAGAAGCCGGCTGTTGATGGCGATATTATACTTGTTCATAAATCTGATTCTACTCAGGCAAAAATAATTATGGGATACCAGTTTTATGATTACAGCTTTAAAGACCGAATTGATTTTTTGATGGCTAATAGGGTTTTTGGATCAGGTGGTTTTCAATCCAGGTTGATGCGAAACTTGAGATCTGAATATGGTTATGTATATGCTGTACACTCGGACACGGACTATTATAAAAAAGGTGGAGAATTTACTATTACAACAGGAGTAGAACCGGACAAAACATACGAAGTAATTAGTAATATAAAAAATGAAATGAATAAGATAAAAAATGGAAAAGAAAAGATTAAAAAACAGGAGTTAGTTGAAAACATAAATCTTTATAACGGTATCTTTCCTAAATATTATAAAACAAAGGATGAAGTGTTTTCCAGTGTTCTTTATAATTTAGAAATAAGGGATAGGGGAGCGAATTATCTTAATGATTTTATAAATGATTATAACAACATAACTGTGGAAAAAGCTCAGCAAGCTTTTGAAAAACACACCTATCCAGCAAAATTTTTTACTGTTATCGTGGGAAATAAAGAGGATATATTACCGAGTTTAAAAAAACATGACCTTGAAATTAAAGTTATTAATGATTAGTATTCTGCATGTTTAATTTATACAGGAGGGATTCTCTCTCCTGTATTTTTTTTCAAGGCTAAGCATCTAAATTCTGAAAATTCTGCCTTATTTTAGAAATTTTTTTAAATATAATAGCTGGGGCTGCTCAGAAACTTCAATTATTTCTAAATTTATAAATAAGATATAAAAATTATTACAAGCAGGATAAAAGATTTATGATTAAGAGCAGTTTTGAAAAATAAATTTTTATCATAACAGTTTGGAATTACCTTGAAAAGATTTATAGAGGATTACTTCTACTAAGTTCATCATGAAAGGAATTTTTCTTATTTATGTTTTGCTGGCAGGAATTTTCTTCTATAGCTTGAAATTTTTCTAAAGTATTAGATTTAAAAAATTTCAATTTCAAATTATGCATGATAATCTGAAAAGCTTATATAGGTTTTAAAAATCATCTAAATTTCGGTATTCGATAAATGAAGAAATTTAAATAAGATTTTATTTTTTGAAAAGTCTCAATTGAAAGTCATCAATTAAACCAAACAAAGTTGAATCTCTTGATAATTTGGGTTCTTCTGGTATAATAAAATCATGAAGAAAATATTTTTATTTTTTATTCTGCTTTTTGTTTTTTCATGTGCTCATGATGTAAATATAAAAGAATACAATGATTATGCTTATAGGATGGTTGAGCAAAATTTATATAATGAAGCCCTTTTTTATCTAAAACAGGCAGAAGAAAAGAAAAACATATCGGATGAAGATAGAATTAAGCTCTATAACAATATTGCTATTTGTTATGAAGCTCTTGAAAAAAAGGAAGAAGCTAAAATATACTATGAAAAAGCACTAAAAATCAAAAAAGAGCAGGATGTAAAGGAAAACTATGAAAATTTTAAAAAGGTTAAGTAGTACTATTTTAATTTTCTTGTTATTTTTTGTTATTACTGGCTGTATCAGTAGAGCAAAAAGAATTGAAATACAGGTTACCAAACAGCCGGTTTTGAGACTTGAAAAACCCACATTGCTTCTTCCGTTTGTTATAGAAGGTAAAAATATAGATCTTATGGATGATATTGAATATAAATTTTTTTTGAATCTTAAGAACAACTTAAGAAAAGATGATCTTCATTATAAAATGCATTATTCTATGCCAAAATTAAACAGTGTAACTGAAAGCATAATAAAAAATGAAGTTGTTGATACAGGAATTTTTCATAGAACAGGATTAAAATACCTGATGACTGCTAAATTAATAGTTGGGGAAGAATTTTACTCCACCTATTCAGAAGATACAAAAATTAATCCGGATTATTCTGCCGAAAAAAAGGGAGACCCGGTTTTTCTTGAGAAAGCTTCAAGTTGGAGAGCCAGGGCCATGGATGATTTATCTCTTAGTATCCGTATTAAATTGTTTATATATAATATTGACACTGCAGGGGTGGTATATTCAAAAGTTTTTGAAGAAAAACAGATCCTTGAAGATTTTCGTTCCAGGAATCTTCAGCAGGCTAAACTTCAATTATATAATGTTATAATACAGAAACTGGCGGATATATATCAAAAAGAATTTAGGGTGCATAAAAAAACTGTTAGGAGAAATTACATAAGATGAAAAAAATAGTGATTATTCTTTTAATACTATCTTTATTTACCGGGGTAATTTTTGCACAATTCGGAAAAAATAAAATTAGAGAACAGGATTTTAAGTGGAATATCTACTCCACTAAAAATTTTGATATTTATTATTATGAAATGCCGTATGAAATTGTAGCAAGAATATCCAAAATCGCCGAAAAGACTTTAAAAGAATATGAAAAAAGGTTGAATATAAAAGTTGAGTATAAAACCCCCCTAATTTTATATCTAAATAAAAAGGAATTTTCACAGACCAATATTATTGATGGATTTATCGGTGAAAGTATAGGAGGATTTGTAGAATTAAGAAAAAGAAGACTCGTTATTCCTTTTGATGGTGATTTTTTTGATTTTGAAAGAGTATTAAAACATGAATTAGTACATGTTTTGCATTATCAGTATATGTATCCTTCAAATATGCCACTTAGGGAACTTTATAAGTCAATATCCCAACCGCCATTATGGTTAATTGAAGGTATGGCAGAATATTTTTCAAATGATTGGCAGCCTATAGGAGAGCTGATATTAAGGGAAAATATATTAACTTCTACTATTCCTTCTGTTGCTCTTATGAATGACTCATCCTTTTATAATTATGGATATTATGCATATAAGCTAGCGCAATCCTTTGTAGAATATCTGGCAGATGAGTATGGGGAAGATAAAATTGTTATATTGTTCAAGCGTTTATCAACAAGGATCAGTGTTGATTACAAAAAAGAGTTTGAAAAAATTTTTGGAATTAAATTAAAAGTTGCAGATGAAATGTGGCAGGAACATTTAAAAAAGATTTACTGGCAGGATGCTTTAGGAAAGGAAAATCCCTATAAAATTTTTAAAATAGTGGATTTTAAAAAAGAAGAAAATGTTCAGTTTATATTTCCAAAATTGTCCCCCGGTAAAGAAGTTGTAGCACTTTATGCAAATTATAAAGATGAAATAAATATTTTACTGATAAACAGCAAAACAGGGGAGTTAATAAAAAATCTTACAAAAAGTTTAAAGCTGGATGCCTACCGGGGATTAAAAATAAATTCTTCATCTCTTGTATGGGGGGAACGTGGCGAAAATTTGTTTTATCTTGCAAATAGAATTAATAAAGATGTTATAATAAAACAAAATATACTAACAGGAAAAATTAATAAAATAGAAATTGATAAAATTGACACTATAGAGTCAATAACAGTAAGAGATGATAAAATATATTTCATAGGTAAAGAGGATATCTATTTAAACATATATTCTGTGAGCAATTATAATAATAAAAATGAAAAAAATTTGGAAAAACACACCAGTAATATTTATTATAAAAAGGATCTGGAAGTTGAGGGAGAAAATATTTTCTTTATTGAAAAAAATGAAACAGGAGATTCAATTAACAAACTAAATATAAGAACAGGTATGAAGCAGATGCTTTATCAAACTGATACAATTAACTCATTAAAATATAGTAATGGATTTTTATATTTTGATAGATTTTTCTCGGATGCTGCCTATATATGTGCCTTAAATTTGGATAATAATAAATTATATCAGGTTACAGAATCTTTTAATTCTACTCTATATCCCGATGTTAATAAAGACAAATTAGTTTTTAATGTGTATCGTTCGGGTAACTATAAACTTGCTATAAAAGATATAGATACCAGCCAATTTACAGAATTAATTGATAATACCTTCCCTGAAGAATTTGAGATAGTTAGTGTAAATGAAAATGAAATAGAAGAAATTAAAAATAATTCAAAAGATTACAAGGTAAAAATTGTTCCGGATTATATAGCCGGATCTTTAGAATACAACAGTGGAGGTTATTTCAAATCTTATACCACTGTAATGGGAATGGATATGCTTGGGGATTACAGATTTATGGCCAATCTTGATTTAACCGCAATTCAGGATTTTGAAGATATTGATTTTCAGCTGTCATTTAATTATTTAAAGAAAAGATATACTTTAGGAGGAGCGGTTTATTCCTGGACTGATTATTTTATCAATGCGGTAGAGGGTTTTGCCGAATACACAGAAAAGAATATGGGAATACTTGGCAGTATTTCATATCCACTTACCTATAAAGATCGGCTTGAACTATCTCTAAACTACAATAGAAAAAAAATAAATTACCTTGAATGGATTGAAAGAAATGATGTCGATTTTAATGAATATAATCTTTATCTTTCCTATATTAGAGATTCAAGCAGGTGGTGGGGATATTATCATCCTTTATCCGGTTATAGATTTAGATTAACATATCAAAATTCTTTCGAAATGGATGAGGATAGTTTGAAATATGGAATGGCTTTGGGCGATTTTAGATATTATTTAAAATTATCAAGCAGGATTTCTGTAGCGCAAAGACTTGTTTATGGAGAATACTGGGATAGGGATGCCCAGAATTTCAAACTTGGGGGAATCAATACTGTAAGGGGTTATTCCTATCAATCGCTTCTGGGACATAAAATTTTACTTTATAATGCTGAATTAAGATTTCCGGTTATTGATTATCTGGCACTGGCTCTGCCCAAACTGGATTTTTTAAATATTAGGGGATTATTATTTTATGATATGGCTTTTATAGGAGATGCAGGTGAAAAAATATCATTTTTGAAATATGAAAATGATTCTCCCATTTTAAAGGAAGAAATAAAGGCAAGTATGGGATATGGAATAAGAATGTATCTTGGATCATTTTTGCATTTAAAATTTGATTGGGCATGGAGAACTAATTTAAAAACAAAAAAAGGATCATATTTTCATTTTGGAATAGGAAGTGATTTTTAATCAATGAAAAAGATTGTATATTTATTATTTATAGTAGTATTAGTTAGCGGCTGTACTCACTTTAACAAAAACATTAGAAAGGAAAGTTCTGGTACAAAAGTTAGTGAGCAGGAGGGAGAACTCTATATAGAGTATTTAAAATTAAAAGAAAAGAATGAAAGGATACATAAAAGACAGGAAATTTTGCAGAAATTATTAAAAAGACATCCGGAAAGTGACCAGCTTAAAAAGGACCTTATTGAAGTATCTTTTGAAATGCAAAAGTATAAAAAGGCTTTGGGGCTTGTAAATAATTTAATAAATAAATTTCCTGAAGATATAAATTTATATTACAAAAAAGCACAAATAATTCAAGCTATAGGAGATTTTCCTGAGGATGTATATATTAAAATTGAAGAGCTTTCAAGCCAAACAATATATGTTCAATTCAAGCTGGCCGAGTATTATTATAAAAATAAAGAATATAAAAAAGCTTTTAAATATTACTATAAAATTTATGAAGAAAAACATAACCTTGAAATATTTAAAAGACTGATATTTACGGGATTTAAAATTGAAAAATATAAAGAAATTTATGATATTACAATGAAATATAAAGATTTAAAGTCAACTACAAACGATGAGCTGATAAGATATTTAATTGCATCCAATGAAATTAATAAAATTATAAAATTTTTAAAAATAAACTATTCTAAGATGGAATATAATTTTAAGGCAAAACTGTATTTTACCCTTTACTATAAATTTGATAAAAAAAATCATCTTGAGAAGAAAAAACTGGACTTGATAAAAAATGGTCTCCCCAAAAATGAAGTCAATATGTTTCTTGCTTATTATTATTTAGAAAATAAAAAAAAGGAAGACGATGAAAAATCTATACAAATATTACAAAATTTAATTGCAAAGGGCTATGAGAATGATGATGTTTATCAGTATGTTTTTAATTATTATATTAAAAATAATCAATACAATAAATTAAAGCAGCTTTATTTAAAAAAGCGTGAAAGAATAAAAGATGAATCGATCGGGGTTAGGATATTATATCAATTAATGAAAAGTAACAATGAAAACGTAAGTGATTTTTTTGAACTTATGGATTGGAAAAAAATTAAAAACAAATATCTTTTTTCATTTTTTTATGGGACTTTGGAATTAAAAGAATATAAAAAGGCAGATGAATTAATAAAAAAGATTCCCAATGAAATAATTGATCAAAAAAATTTATTTGATTATTATTTTTTGAAAATGCAGATAAAGTCTAATGTTAATGATTATGAAAAAATGAAGTATTATTTTGAAAAGGCTGTAAAGCTGGAACCAAATAATGCAAATTTACTGAATTATTATGGCTATTCTCTGCTTTTAATGGATAAAAACTATGATAAAGCCCTGGGGTATTTGAAAAAAGCGTATGAAGAATCTCCCCAGAATGCCGCTATAAATGATTCTCTGGGGTGGGCTTATTTTAAATTGGGAAACATGGAAAAAGCTGTAAAATATATTAATTTTTCACTGAATAAAATTCCCGATGATCCCGAGGTGTTATATCATAAGGCCAGGATAGAAGAGTACTATAATAGATTAAACAATGCTTTAATGTATCTTGAAAGGGCAAAAAAGAATAACAAAGGAGGGGTTGATTATGTTGATATCGAAGCCGAGATCAAACGTATTAAAAATATTATTGATAGTAATAATTAGCATTTTAATTTTTTCCTGTACAAAAAAGAACATAAAAAGAAGAGGGTCTCTCGAAACCTATAAGGGAAGAGTTTATTTTAAAGCACCAGGTAATAATTACAAATCTTATTTCACCTTGAAAGAGTATGAGAATCAGATTGATGTATATTTTTATACAAAGTTTGGGAATGATTTGGGGTATATTAAATACAAAAAATTTGCCCAAAAGAAATTTGAAATTTCGGCAAAGGATGATTTTGTAAAAATTAATCCTGAATACAGGAAATTATTAGAAAGATTTTTTGATAGATTTGAAAGCAAAAACTTTGAAGCCAGTGTTAAAGGTTTTAATCAATCACTGAAAATGTCAAAGGTTAAGGTAAAAGGAGTTCCCAAAAAATGGGATATAGAGTACAATCGATATAAAATAAGGTTAATATTCAATGAGTGAATGTATAAATGCATATGCTAAAATAAACATTTTCTTTGAGATAAAAAGGAAAAGAAGCGATGGTTATCATGAGATAGACAGCCTTATGCAAACTGTTTCTATTCATGATAAAGTATATATAAAAAAGCGTAATGATAGCAGAATAAAACTAGAAATGGATAAAAATATTGTTCCTAAAGAAAAAAATATAGCAGTAAAAATAATAAAATATTATAATGATTACTTCAGTTTAAGTGAGGGTTATGATATTAAAATTGAAAAAAATATTCCGGTGGGGGCAGGTCTTGGAGGAAGCAGTGCAGATGGAGCAGCTGTATTAAGAGGACTGGAAAAAATAAATAATTTTTCATTTAATGATAAATTTATCAAATCCGTGTCCGAACTGGGTGCAGATATACCCTTTTTATACAGGAAGGGATTAGCCCGTGTAGGAGGAATAGGTGAAAAAATTGACATGCTTCCCTATAAATTTAAAGATTATTTACTTATCGGGTATCCAAATAAATTGATTAGCAGCAGGTGGGCTTACAAAAATTCAAATTTTTTGTTGACAGATAAGCGTAAAGATAGTAGTATACTTCTGCGTTGCTTGAAAAGAAGAGATTTTGAATGTGTTTATCAAAATCTTTTTAACAGGTTCGAGCAACTTGTATTTGATAAATACCCTCAAGTAAAGCAATTAAAAGAGGATTTTATTAAATATGGAGCTTCAGCAGCGTCGATGAGCGGAAGTGGATCTTCCGTTTTTGCTGTTTATGATAGTAGAACCAAAGCTTTAGAGGCAATGAAAGAATTGCAGAGTAGTTGGTATTGGTTAGAATTAGCAGAATTCGAATATTGAAGAAAGGGTGATCTGGATGGAAATTACAGATGTTAGAATTTATTTAAGAGATAACGAAAAGTTGAAAGCTTTTGTTACCGTTACTTTTGATGATGATTTTGTTGTAAGAGGAATGAAAGTTATTGATGGAAATAAGGGAAGATTTGTAGCAATGCCTAGTAGACGAAGAAATGATGGTACTTTCCAGGATATCGCACATCCAATTAATAATGACATGAGAGAATACATCGAAGAAAAAGTTTTTAAAGCTTATGATGAAGCTGTTGAAAAAAGAAAAGAAGAACTTGAATCAGAAACAGCAGCAGGACCAACTGCAGCTGAAGACGCTGAAGAAGAAGAAGAAACAGAAGGAATAGAAGAAACAGAATAACAATTATATATATGGGCTGTCGCCAAGTGGCAAGGCACAGGACTTTGACTCCTGCATTCGGTGGTTCGAATCCACCCAGCCCAGTCTTTTTTTTTCTGTGAATAAAAAATAAAAAGGGATATGTTATGCTTGGAGTAATTCTTGCAGCCGGTAAAGGTACACGTATGAAATCCGAAAAACCCAAAGTGTTATTCGAAGTTTGCGGCAGGTCTATGATAAAACATATCTATGAAATACTTGAAGAAATAAATATAAAAAACAAATCTGTTATCTACGGTTATAAAGGAGAATTGATTAAAAAAGAATTAGAGGACAAAGGATGTTATTTTTTTGAACAGAAAAAACAGCTTGGTACGGGACATGCTTTGAAACAGGTTGATTTTAAAAATTTTAAGAATGATGAATTTGTTATGGTTTTGCCAGGAGATGTTCCTTTGCTTGATTTTAAAAAAATGCACAAATTTATTGATTTTGTTAAAAAGAACGATCTGGATGCCGGAATTTTAACTACCGAAATCGAAAATCCAACAGGATATGGTAGAATAATCAGAAATAAAAAGAATCTTATCGAGGGAATTGTTGAACAGAAGGATGCTACAGAAAAACAAAGGAAAATTAATGAAATAAATACTGGTGTGTATATCATAAAAAAAAGATATACCGAAAAATATCTGGATGAACTGGAAAATAATAATAAGCAAAATGAATATTATCTTACAGATATTTTTAAGCTTATGATAGAAGATGATTTATATGTAGATGGATATAAATATAAAAATTCTCAGGAGTGTATAGGTGTAAATTCAAGATATCATCTATCAAAGGCAAATAATTACTATAAAAATAGGTATTTAAAGGAATTAATGAAAAAAGGTGTTACTATTAACAATCCTGATTCTGTTATACTTGAGGGAGAGCTGATTTGTGATAGCGATGTTGAGATTAAAGCACCTGTATATATAAAGGATTATGTAGAAATAAAAAGCAATTCTACGGTAGGACCCTATGTATATCTGGAAAATTGCAAAATTGATAAGAATAGTTCTATTGAATTTAAATATATAAATAAAGATATTAGGAAAAATATTTTAGTACAGGAAGGAGAGTAAGATGAAAAAGTTAGAATTAAACTTAGAAAAAAGAAAAGAAAAAGGAAAAAACGCCAGCCGAAGAATGAGGAAGAAAGAAGTTATTCCTGCAGTAATTTACGGTAGAGGCGATAATGAATCTCTTAAAGTTAATTACAGTGATTTTGATAAGCTTCTGGAAAATCCCGATGGTGTTAATGTGCTGCTTGATTTAAAAACAGAGGATTGGAAAAAGGAAGCAATTATAAAAAAAATACAAAGGGATCCGGTTTATGATAATGTAATTCATATTGATTTTCTTGAAATCGATATGGATAAACCATTGAAGATATCCGTTCCTGTTGAACTTATCGGATTAGCTGAAGGAGTTAAAGAAGGCGGAATCCTTGCTCAGCAGCTTGATGAATTATTGATTGAAAGCTTACCTAAGAATCTTCCACCAAGAATTGAAGTTGATGTTTCAGAACTTGATATTGGTGATTCTATAGTTGTGGGCGATATTGAAGTAAGTGATGATGTTGAAATCTTGGAAGAAGAAGATCAGCTCGTTGCGAATATCGTTCTACCTACTGAAGAAGAAGAGGAAGAGGAAGAAGAAGAACTTGTTCTTGAAGAAGGTGAAGAACTACCAGAAGTTGAAGGAGAAGAACTACCTGAAGAAGGAGAAGAAGGAGAAGAAGTTCCTGAGGAAGAAAGCGAAGAAGAAAAGTAAATGTATTATATAATAGGATTGGGAAATCCTGGCATAAAATATATTAATACCCGGCATAATGCCGGGTTTCTTTTTTTAGATTACCTGAATGATAAATACTTGAATCAGAAAGAAAAAGATAGATCCAGCTATCGAGTAATTGAAGGTAAATTATTTCACAAAAATGTTCGTTTAATCAAACCACAAACATTTATGAATTTGTCGGGTAAAATACTGTATGAACTTCAAAATGATTATAATGATTTTGAAAATTTTATAGTTGTTTATGATGATGTAGATCTACCCCTTGGAACTCTCAGGATTAGAGATAGCGGTTCCAGCGGTGGTCATAACGGTATAAAATCAATAATAAATGTTTATGAAAGTCAAAAATTTCCAAGGATACGAATTGGAATAAAAAATCCTGACAATTTGTCTGCAGATTTATCGGAGTATGTGCTGGATGTTTTTGAAGATAAAGAGCTGGAAACTTTGATAGAAGTTTTTGAACATGCTGAAAGGGGCTTGAAACACGTATTAAATGATAGGCTCCAAAAAGCTATGTCTGTGTGTAACGGTATACAGATAAATTTAGATAGTAATACAAAATGAATTTTTTTCTTGTTTTTGAAAATTATTTTGAAATTAAACCGTTTATTTCTAATTTAGAAACAGAAAAAATATCAAATAAACTTTTTTTATATAAGAAAAATAACATAAATTATTATCTATTTGTCAATAAAACAGAGGGCCCTCTAAACCTTCTGGATTCTTTGTATTTTTTAAAAAAAGAATATAAAATTGATTTTATCATTAATCTGGGTATAGCCGGTTCCATCCAAAAGAATTTAGAAAAAAATAGAGTTTATTCTATAAAAACTGTTACAAACATAAATTTAAATGAAACGAAGGTTTTAAGACCTCCGATTGATACCGATATAGTACTGGATCAAGAACGTGATTTGCTTACTGTTTTATACTTACAAAAGGGAAACAAAAAAAAGTGGAAATATTTTGGAGATCTGGTAGATATGGAGGGGTATTTTGTAGCATTTTTTTGTGATAAATATTCAATTCCGCTTATGATTTTAAAATCGGTAAGTGACTATAATGATAATATAAATAAAAGTGATAATCTTGAAGCAGCAAACGCATTGTATAATTATTTTGTGAGTAATATTTCATATTTTCAAGAATTGGGCAGGGGTAAATACTCTCTTGAAATTTATAAACATATTGATTTTTCATTAAAAAATATAAGTGATGTAAATAAATTAAGCAGTTATCTTAGCAGCAATAAGTTTAGTTTTACTGAGCGAAATCAAATATATAATAAAATAAAAATAAACTACAACAAATCTATAAATAATTATTTTAATAATAAAAAGGTATTAAAAGATGAAAAAAAGAATAAAAACAAAGGTTTTTTATTTATTGAAGAAAACATAAAAAACAAAAAAAGATATACTGAAAAATTTTCAGGCTATGAAACTGTTACTGTTGAAAATTATCTAGATTATTTTCAGTACAAAATTAAAAGAAACTATAGTAATATTTTTATCGCAAATAAAAAAGGAAGTGTTATCAAACATAAACCACCAAAATACGGCAGAAAGGAATTTATTAATGTATCGGTTACTAATGGTTATAACTGTCCCTTTAATTGTTCCTACTGTTATCTGAAAGGGTGGTTTCGAAGTGATGATATTGTAATATTTGCCAACAAGGAATATATATGGTCCCGGATGAAAAAATTTATCCAGAATCATGAAGATAAAAAAATAATATTTTATTTTGGAGATTTTTGTGATGCACTTGCATTTGATAAGATAACAGAAAATGTAAAATATTTTTCAGAAAAGATTAAAGATATTAAAAATGTATTAATTGAATTCCGCACTAAATCAATCAATTACAGTCACCTAATTGATATGGATTTAGCTTCCAACATCATTATAGCTTATAGTATTACTCCCCAGAAGATTATTACCAGAAATGAAAAAAATACAGCCAACCTGAAGCAAAGATTACAGGCTTTAAGAGCTTTAAATGATAGTAATAAGACTATTTCAGTTCATTTTGATCCGATTATATATTATGAAAATTATTATAAGGATTATAAATCGATAATAAAAAAGATTTCAAATATTATTGATGAGAAAAATCTCTTTTCAATATCTGTTGGTGTCTTGAGAATGCCGAAGAAGGTATATAAAACTATAAAAAATAATGAGCCAACATCGGTTCTAAAAGATTTAAAGAAGGAAAAATCGATGTACAGATATTCGAAAAAACTTAGAGATAACATTTATGATAAGATAAAAAACGAATTAATGAAGAATTTTAATGAAAATAAAATTTATATTTGTATGGATTGATATTTATGAATAAAAGAATAATTGTTGCAGGCGGTACAGGTGGAATAGGTAGTTCAATAGTAAAAAAACTCTCATCTCATTATAAAGTAGTTGTTATGGGGAGAAATAGAGATAAATTTAACAGCATGAATTTTGATAGTGAGGTGGAATTTATCGATATTGATGAAGATATTGGAAAAAAAGATTCTAATATTTTTATCAACTGTATTGGTCAGGGTTATTATGGGAATATAGAGGATATCAGCATGGATGAATTTGACAGGTCCTACAATGACAATTTAAGGACACCTGTTAAAATATTAAAAGAAATAGTTAAGAACTATAAAAGGAAAAAATGTGGATGGATAATAAACATTAATTCTATTTCAGGTCTTCGGGGTTTTTACAGCGGAGCATTGTACTGCAGTTTTAAGTTTGCCCTCAGAGGTTTTTTTGAAGTGCTTGAAAAAGAGATAGCAAGAACAAAAATAAGGGTAACTGAAATATTCCCTGGAATAGTGGATACTCCCTTAACTGATAAAATGCCCAAAACTCCTAAAAAGGAAACCTTAATTAGCCCCCATAAAATTTCTTCAGTATTATTGAACATGATCAAAAATGATATATATATGAGAAAAGTTAAAATTAAAAATGATAATATTGAATGGAAATGATAAATTAAAATACCAGCTGGTCAGACTCTTCTTCAATGCCATCAAAAATCGTTTTTAGATATTTAATACTGTTCTCAAAGTTGTTCTCTTTAATGCCCATAAAAGAAATTCTAAAATAATCCTGATATTCTTTTGAAAATGAGAAGTTCGAGCCATCTGCCCACGGCGGATTGGTTAAATTAATAGGTTTATCTGATTTTATCCATAAATTATAACCTTCCTGAGAATTGCTAATATTAAGAAATGGATAGTTGTTTATAAGTTCTTTAAGAACGTTTTTTCTTTTATCAATAATAGTTTTACAGTAATGTATATGTTTATCAAACAAACCACTTTTTATAAAAATATTTAAAAATTTTTGCATAAATGTTGATGACATTATGTCCGAGGAAAATTTAGCGTTTAGAAATTTATTAACAAGAGAGTCGGGGGCTACTAAAAACCCCAGTCTTATACCCGGAGCTGTGATTTTAGATAGAGATTTTATAAAAATTGTTTTATCTGGAATAATATCTACAAATCTTTTTGTATTATTTTCCGAAAAATCAGAAAGATAGTCATCTTCTATGATATAAAAATTATATTTTTGGGCCAAACTGGCAATTATTTTTTTCTTTTCAGGACTGTAATTTATTCCTGTAGGGTTATGTATAATGGGAATCGTATAAAAAGATTTAATTTTTTTATTTATTTTTTGTTTAAGTTCATTGATTGAAGGGCCATCATTCTCTAATGTTACAAAAATTTTAGGTCGAAATAGGGATATCGCTCCTGAGTAGGTTGGATCCTCAAAAATAATATTTTCACTAAATCTAAGGTTGAGAATCTTTCTGGAAAGATCAATTCCCTGCTGGGCTCCTGATATTATAATCATATTTTTTTGGGGGAGGTTATATTTATTTGCAAGAACATTTATGAGATTTTTATCCCCCTTGATGTTACTTTGGGAAAAGATACTGGACTTTTCTTTATCGATCAAATTATTTATAAGTTTGCTAACCTTTTTGTATGGGAAAAAGTCTTCTGTTATATAAGAAGTTGTAAAATCAAAAATATTTTTTTTACTATTTATCTTTTCGGGAAACTTCACAAAACTTCCCTTGCCGATTTTTTTTTCAATTAAATTGTTGTCTTTAAGAAGATCAAAAGCTTTTTTTACAATTAGTTTATTGCAGCCGTATTCTTCTGCCAGTTTACGCATTGAAGGAATTTTATTTCCGGGTTTATATTCTCTATTTTCAATTTTATTCCTTAAATCTTTATATATTTTTTTATACTTTGACATAATACACTCCTTGACAATAGTAATACAAAAACTATAATGTATTAGAAACTTGCAAACAATTCATATAAATAATAGCATAATTGGATGAAATATAAAATATAAAAATGAAAGGAGTTTTAATGGGTTCAAAAAGAGTGAAAGTTAATAAGGATTTTGCTAAAATGTTTAAGAATGGTGTAATTATGGATGTAACTAACTCCAAAGAGGCTAAGATTGCTGAAAAGGCGGGAGCATGCGCTGTAATGGCACTTGAAAAGGTTCCTGCTGATATTAGAAAAGAGGGAGAAGTTGCAAGAATGAGTGATGTTAAAATCATCAAGGAAATAATGCAAACAGTAAGCATTCCCGTTATGGCTAAGGTAAGAATAGGTCATTTTGCAGAAGCAATGATTCTTGAATCTCTGGGTGTGGATTTTATTGATGAAAGTGAAGTCTTAACACCTGCTGATGAAAATGATCATATTCAAAAAAGCGAATTTAGTGTTCCTTTTGTTTGTGGAGCAAGAAATCTGGGAGAAGCTTTAAGAAGAATAGAAGAAGGTGCTGTAATGATTAGAACAAAGGGAGAGGCCGGGACAGGTAATATTGTAGAAGCGGTAAAACATATGAAAACTATAAATAGAGAAATAAAAATGCTTGAAGGAATTGATGAAAATTTACTTAAAAATAAAGCATCAAATCTAGGTGTTTCTTTTGAACTGATCAAAAAAGTAAAAAAAATAAAAAGACTACCTGTAGTTAATTTTGCAGCTGGAGGAGTTGCTACTCCTGCTGATGCAGCTTTGATGATGCTGATGGGAGCTGATGGAATTTTTGTCGGATCCGGAATATTCAAATCCAAGGAACCCAGAAAGATGGCTGAAGCTATTGTTAATGCAGTAATTAATTATAACAACTCTGATATTTTAGCTGAAATATCTAAAGATATTGGGTCTCCGATGACAGGATTGGAAATGGAATCGCTTGCCGTGAATCTATCAACTAGAGGAGAATAAAATGAAGGTTGGAATACTTGGATTTCAGGGTGCTATAGAGGAGCATGAAAAAATACTTTCAGAATACGGTATTTCTACAATTAGAATAAAAAGAAAAGATGATTTTCAAAATATTGATAAACTGATAATTCCAGGTGGAGAAAGTACAGTAATGAGAAAATTTTTGATTGAATATGGATTAAAAAAATTGTTTAAAGAAACAGCTGCACATATTCCCGTATGGGGAATATGTGCAGGAAGTATAATTTTATCCAAAAAGGTGGATGATAAATTTAATAATCTTGGTATCATAGATGTAAATATAAAGAGAAATGCCTATGGCAGACAGATTAATAGCAGTATAAAAAATATAGATATTAGCAAGCTGGGTATTTCAAACTATAGAGGTGTATTTATAAGGGCTCCTAAAATAATTGGTTTTAAAGATGATATAATTTCCTTAGGAATGTATGAGGATGAACATGTTTTTTTACAGAAGGATAATATTATGCTTACAACCTTTCATCCAGAATTAACTGATGATAGAAGGATTTATAATCATTTTCTATCGATATAAATAGCTGAATGCAGACAATACATTAATTGTTTTGGTATTGATTTTTCATTAATAATAGGTATAATCCTTTATGTTAAATAAAGGAGGAGTATAAATGAGGAAAATATTAGTATTTGTAATGGCATCATTATTATTTATATCTTGTGCGAAAAAAGTTGAAGTAGCTAATGTTGGAGACCAAAGAATTTTTGAAAAAGATATTGAAGCTAAGATGCAGGAGCTAAATCAGGGAGTAATTAAGCAGTATGGTGAAAAAGAGGTAAAGAAAAGGATTCTTGATTCTTTAATTACCAGAATATTGCTGCTTAGAGACCTAAAGGACAAAGATTATGATAAAAACGAAGAAATAATCGATAGCTGGGAAAATATGAAAGAGGATTACAAATTAAGCTATTTTACTAATAAATACATAAAAAATAAAGCAGATATTGATCAAGATAAATTGAAAGAGGAATATGAACAAAGAAAAGAACAGTTTAAAATCCCTGAAAAAATCAAGGCAAGTCATATTCTTATTAAAAGTGGAGAAAAAAGAACCGATGAAGAGGCTAAAAAGAAAATAAATGAGATAAAAGATAAAATAAAAAAAGATGGTAGTAATTTTAAGGAGCTAGCTAAAGAATATTCAGAAGGTCCTTCTGCGAAAAAGGGCGGAGATTTAGGATATTTTTCAAGGGGAAGAATGGTTAAATCTTTTGAAGATAAGGCTTTTTCCCTTAAAAAAGGTGAATTTACGCAGGAACCTGTAAAAACAAAATTTGGCTATCATCTAATATATGTTGAAGATCACCAAAAAGGCGGCTACAAAAAATTCAAAGAAGTAGCTGATAGCCTTAAAGGAGAAACTTACAGGGAAATGCTGAAAGAGGAGTATGGTTTAAATATAAAAAATGATGGATTAACTGCCGGTGATGAGAATGCAGTAGTTGCTTCAGTTGAAAAACTTAATTTGGAATATACCCTTTCTGATTATAAAAAAGAACTCGCTAATTATATGGATAATAAAAGGGCATCCAGAATCCTAAACAATCCTAAGGCAGCTTCAAATACTCTTGAACAAATTTTAATGAGAAAAATATATGAAGATAAGATGAAAGAGCTGGATATTTACAGCAGTGAAAATTATAGGGAATATATGAATGACCAAAAGGATGAGTTTTTAGTTAATAGTTATGTTCAAAATGAAGTAATTGGTGAAGTTAATGTAACTGATAAAGAGGTTGACCAATATATTTCTTATTTAAAAAATAGGAAAGACGGTGTGTCCAATATAACAGAACAACAAAAACGGAGTCTTAAGCAGAGAATAGCAAGAACCAAACAAATAAGACAGTACAGAAGCTATGTAGACCAATTGAAATCTAAAGCCAATATAAATATAAAAGATAAATATAAAGATAACCAATCAAACCAGAATTAATTCCAGTATCTGATAATTAAAATCAAAAAACGGCTCATTTTTATGGGCCGTTTTTTTTATTCAATTTTACAAAAGCACTCTCTAATGTTATTATAAAATTATGAAAAAATTATCAAAATTTCAAAATATTATAAAAAGATCATCGAAAAAGAAAAACAAAAAGAAAAACATCAGTGCTGATGAAATAGCGGAAAATTTGAATTTGAAAATAAAGGATAATCAGTGGGGTACTTATTTTTATAAAAGATACTCCTATAATTTAAATCTTCCTGAAGTTCTTTCAGGTATCTATTATCTTGACAAAAAATTGAATAATCTTAATATTAAAAAATCGGATTTAATTTTTCTTGATCTGGAAACCACTTCCCTTTCTATTGGTGCAGGTAATTATCCTTTTTTAATTGGGTTAGGATTTTTTCGTAATAATGATTTTATATTAGAACAGTATTTATATACGGATGTTGATTCAGAAGAATCAATACTTATGGAGTTAAAAAAAATTATTGAAAACAAAATAGTAGTTTCATATAACGGAAAATGTTTTGATATTCCCCTGATTGAAAACCGTTTTACAATAAATAGGATAGATATGAGTATTAAAAAACCGTCAATGGATTTATTATATGTTATGAGGAGATTGTTTAAATATGAACTTGATTCTTTTAATTTGCAGAATATCTCTAGATATCTTGGGATTAATAGAAATAAATTGGAAGATGTAGAAGGGTATGAAATACCCCAAATATTTAGCGAATATGTACATTTTGGCAGATATGAAAGATTAAAACCGGTATTATACCATAATGAGAGAGATGTTTTTGCACTTGCTAAAATGCTACAGTACGTGGAAATAGATATATATAATGATAAGAAATTTCATAACAAACACATATTAGCAGGAGCACTTCAGTATGAACTAAAAACCAAAAATTATAACTTAATTGAGGAGATTAAATATAAAAAGATTAATAAGGAAAAAAATATTAACTATATTCTTTTAAAAATTCTTTATCGATATTATAAAAAAAGAAAATTATGGGAAAAAGCAGAACGAATATTAAAATGGTCTCTGGATATTTTTTCCAATAATTTATATTTTCTTAAAGAATTAACTAAGGTATATTATTTAAGATTAAAAGATTATAAAAAAGCTGTTAAAATTGCAAAAAAGGGATATCTTGTTGCTTCAAAATTTGGATTAAACAAACAGAAGGGTTATTTTAAAAAAATATTAAATAGATATAAATGATTAATTATTATGCTTTTTATGCATCAAATAAAATATTATTCCTGCAGGAATTAAGGAAGCAAAAAGTAGTAGATATTTAATATTGAAAATTATAGATTCTATATCAATTATTTCATTAAATTTTTTGTATAAATCAAGAACAAATGTAATTACATTTAAATTCTGTGCTACTACAATAGCAAATAATACCATTAATACAGCAAAAATACCAACAATATAGGAAAAGACTTTGTTTTGCCTTTCTTTTTCTTCGGAGTTTAGCATATTTAATTTGGAAATTGTATTTAATGTGTTTTTTTTAAGTTCTTCAGGAACTTCGGGGTTTTCCCTCGAAAATAGTAATTTTTCAACATAATATTCATCAAATTTCTTTTTATCTTTGTCTTCTTTATTCATAATAACTCCTTTTCATGGTCTTTTAATAATTCTGAAAGCCTTTTTTTGGCTCTGTAAAGATATGTTTTTATAGTACCCATCGGAAAACCTGTTATTTTAGATATTTCTTTGTAGGAAAAAGAATTAAAATAATAAAGATTTATAACTGTTTGCCAGTTTGAGGGTAATTGTTCTATATATTTTTCAAGAAGTTTTTTTGAATCTTCATTTTGAAGATTTTTATTCAAATCATGATTGGTTTCTATCTGGTAATCTTCATCCAGTTCATAAACATCTTTATTGTATTTTAATCTAAAATAATTTTTTACAGTATTCATCGCTATCCTATAAATCCATACCGAAAGTTTAGATTCCTCTCTAAACGATTCAATATTTTTATATATCTTAATAAATATATCCTGAAACAAATCATCAATTTTATTTTTATCTTTGAAATAACTATTAAGTACTTTATAAATTAACCCTCCATAATCATCTATCAGTTCTTCATAAGCTTTTTCTTCACCGTTTATCAATCTTTTTAGCAATTTTTTCTCACCCGTCATATATTAGACAGCTCCTGGAGGGTTAATGTTTCAATTTTTCAGAAATTTATGTAATAAATCATAAATTTTTCGTCTTTTGAATGCATAGAGTTTGCTAAGTATTTTGGAGGTTTCCGAAATAGAATAATCATTCAAAAGCTTCCTGCCTTTTTCTATCAATTCATTGGTCTCTATTGAGTTACAATTAATCCTGCTTTTATCAATAATAAGTGTAAATTCTCCTTTTATGTTTTTCTCAACTTTATTTTTAATATCATCAATAAATCCCCTGGTGATTTCTTCGTATTTTTTAGTTAATTCTCTTGCTATTACAAGATATCTATTATTCAGGATTTTTTCATACATATTTAAAAATGTAGAAAATTTATGAGGAGATACATAAATTACTACAGGTAGATTATAAGTTTTTATTGTATACAAAAATTTTTCTATAGAAGAATTTTTTTTGGGAAGAAAGCCCATAAATATAAATTGATTTGAAGGGATCCCGGACACCATTAATGCTGTAGTAATGGCAGTAGGTCCTGGGATGGGGATGACTTTCATTTTGTATTTGAGTGCTTTTCTTACAAGTAAATATCCGGGGTCTGATATAGATGGAGATCCTGCTTCCGATATATATGATAATGTTTTCCCTTTTCTTACTAAGTCAATAATCTTCTTTACAGCTTTTTCTTTATTCCCTTCATTGTATTTTATAACTTTTTTCTTTATATTATAATGATTTAATAAAATACTGGATTTCTTTGGATCCTCCGCTGCAATTATATCTGAACCTTCTAAAGTTTCTATTGCTCTAAAAGTAATATCTTTTAAATTACCAATCGGAGTTGATACAAAATATATTTTATTCATATTATTAAACACCTATATATTATATAGAGTTAAGAAAAATATGCAATTGAAACCTTTAAAAATTTTATTAATAATTCAGGAAGGTAAATGATATCTGGAGTTTGATTCTTTTTGCCTGAAGAGTATTATTTTATTACCAATTATTCTTACCACTTCTGCATTTAAGCGTCTGGAAAGTATCTTTGAAGCCTCCTGTTTATCTGTTGCAGCATCTTTAAATACCTTTACCTTTAATAATTCATTTTTTTTAATATTTTCCTCAGCTGCTTCTATAACATTATCATTTATGCCGTTTTTACCTATACGAACTTCCGATTTTATATCATGAGCCATTTTAGTAAGATATTTTCTTTGTTTGGAATTAAGCATTTTTTCTCCTTTAGGGTTATTATAATTGCAAATAAGAATAGTTCAAGATTTAAAATATAATTTAGAGAAAACATCGGGGAGAAATCCCCGATGTTATGAATATATTATTTACTACTCTTTTTTGGTTAGAAGGGTAACTACTATTACTGCTATAAAAGAAATTACAAAAGATGTAAATCTGTGTGTAAGAAGCCAGTCATTGAGTATATATTTCCATACAAGTGCAGTTACCGGTCCCACAATTAGACCTGTTAAAACACCCTTTTTAGTTAAGCGCTTCCAGTATATTGATAATATGATAATTGGACCAAAGGCTGATCCGAGTATGGACCATGCATTAGAAACAATTGCAAATATTAGCTCCTTTGCAAAAACTGCAAATACAAATGACGCCAAACCGAAAATAACTGTATAAATTCTGGACCATTTTACAAGTTCCTTCTGTGTCAGGTCTTTTTTTAATATTTTGGTCATAACATCTTCTGTCATTGAGGATGTCATAACAAGCAGCTGTGAATCGGCTGTGGACATCATTGCCGCTATAGCACCGGAAATAAATATCCCTGCTATAAAGAGTGGCAACAAGTCAAGTGATAGTGTCGGTAATAATTTTTCCGGATCATCCAAGAAATTTGTGCTTCCGTGAAGACCTATACCTACAAGGCCTATTAGGAATGCTCCTATAAATGCAGGCCAGATCCATGCAACTGCAACCCATCTACCTGTCTTAGCTTCATCTTTATTTTTAAGAGCTAAGAATCTAAGCAATAGATGAGGCTGTCCGGTGTAACCAAATGCCCAGGATAGACCACCTATAATGAATGCTACTGCAGCCCAGCCGGTTTCTCCGTAAGGAAAGATACCAGTTCGCTTCCAGCCGCCTCCATAGGTGCTATTACTGAAGCACTTGATTTTGCTATTTCGATAAATCCTACAATTGGAAGAATTGTAAGAGTGAAAAACATGATAATTCCCTGAATAACATCAGTCCATGCAACTGCAAAAAAACCACCGAGCATTGTATAAAGAACAATAACAACTGTTCCTATTACAATACCCCAGATTTTAGGTATACCGAAAGTAACATTTAAAACTTTTCCGGCACCGTTAAATTGTGCAGCAACATAGAAAAAATATGCAAGAAGAATTACTGCGGTTGAGATAATTCTAATGGAGTTCCCATCCTGCTCGAATTTTTCTGAGAAATAGTCAGGAATTGTTAGAGCGTTTTGGGCTCCAACTTCGCCACGTAATTGTCCTGCAATGAAGAACCATGAAAAAGTTATACCAATAATACATCCAAGTGCAGTCCAGATTTCCCCAAATCCTACTGTAAGTGCTGCACCCGTTAATCCGAGTAATAACCATGCTGATTCGGCAGATGCCCTTTCGGAGAGAGCTAATACCCATGAGCTTAATCTCCTACCACCCAGTAGGAAGTCCTCATTGGTTTTATTGAATTTAGCCAAATAAATCCCAAGAAAAAGCATGCCGGCTAAATAAATAAAAAAGCCAATCATTACACTAAAATTACCCATAAACCTACTCCTTTCTTAAGAAAATTAAGATAATTTTCTATTAATATAATAATTTAATTTGTAAGGGTTGTCAACTTAAAAATGTTAAAATATTGCTAAATTTTTTTTTCATTTGATTTTACATTAAAAACTTGAAATATAAGTGATTATTCATTATTATCAAATTACCGGAAAGGAAGTTATGTTATGGAAAACCTAATTCAGATATTTAAAAAACAAAAAAATATTGCTGTTGTTGGAGCCACTGATAAAGAAGAAAAATATGGATTTAAGGTTTTTAAAAAATTGAAGAAAATCGGATATACTGTTTTTCCGGTAAATCCCAATGTGGATTTTATTGAGAATGATGAAGTTTACAATAGTATTTCTAAAGTAAATGATAGGATAGATGCTGTCAGCATGATTGTAAACCCTCAGGTTGGGAAGAATATAATTAAAGAAATTAATAGAAAAAATATTGATTTAGTCTGGTTTCAGCCGGGGGCATATAATGAGGAATTAATTGATTACTGCAGAGAAAACAATATTAAAGTAATTTATGAAAGGTGTGTGTTAGCTGATTTATGAAATTTATAAAAAAAATTTTTAGATATATAAGATTATTACCTAAATTAATCAAGGCAAAATATTATACAAAAAAGGCCAATAAAGAATTACAGAAAGGGAATTTGGAGAAGGCAAAGGATTATTATCTCAAAGTTGAAAAAATGGATTTGATAAACTACATGATCTATCACAATGTAGGGTCAATATTTTTTCAGTTAAGGGATTTTGATAAAGCCGAAGAGTACTTCAAAAAGGCCATTGATTTGAATCCCAAAAATGTAGTATCTTATTCTACACTATCCGAGGTTTATTTAAGAAAAAAAAGATGGAAAGATGCTGAAGATATTATTGAGAAAGCCCTTGAGATAGAACCCTTTAACTATTTTTTAAAAAAGAGAAAGAAAAAAATATTCAATAAAAACTGGAGAAAAAATTATGTCGAATCCCTGGAGAAAACAGAAAAAGCTCTAAACCAGCAGCAAAAGGGTAATATAAAAGAAGCCAAAGAAAGCTTTGAAAAAGCCGTAAAGTTAAATAACAAAAACACTACCGCTCATTTTTTGTATGGAACAATGCTTTATAATCAGGGTAATTACGATAAAGCTATTAAACACGTATCAATGGCAGTGGAGTTTTCAAATAATAAGAGATATTCTGCAGTTTTAAATCAAATGCAAAAAGAGTTAAACGAAAAAAATATAAAAAAACCAAAATAGGAGATGTTAATGGAAATTTATGATATAAAAAAGATGTTAGAAGAAAACAGCGAAAGATTGAAAAAGATAAAGGAGTATCTTTGACATAGAGGAATCAAGGAAAAGAGTCGAGGAGATTAAGGAAAATCTTAAAAAAAGAGAGGTATGGTCCGATCAGGAAAAAGTAAAAAAACTAGGCAAGGAGTCCAGCAAGCTTGAATCCAGGATAAATCTCTATGAAGAATTAGAGGAGATGTATGAAGAAATATCTGTTATTTTAGAACTTTATGAAGAGGAGCATGATGCTGATTTAAAAACGCAGGCAGAAGAGAAGATAATTAAACTCAATAAAAAAATTGATCAGGTGGAGTTAAAAAGTCTTCTTACCGGAGAAAATGACTATAATAACGCTTATCTGGAAATTCATCCGGGAGCCGGCGGAACTGAATCACACGACTGGGCATCGATGCTGTATAGAATGTACAAAAAATGGATAGATAATAAAGGCTTTGATATGGAAGTTGTTGATTATCAAAGCGGTGAAGAAGCTGGAATTAAAAGGGTTACAATAAAAATTAAAGGTGACTATGCTTACGGTTATCTTAAATCTGAAAACGGTGTCCATAGACTTGTAAGAATAAGTCCTTTTGATGCTAATAAACGAAGACATACATCTTTTGCCTCAGTTTTTATATATCCGGAAGTTGAAGATGATATTGAAATAGATATTAACGAGGGAGATCTTCGAATTGATACTTATAGGGCTTCAGGCGCAGGGGGGCAGCATGTTAATGTAACAGATTCTGCTGTGAGAATTACACATGAACCTACAGGTATTGTAGTTCAGTGTCAGAATGAGCGATCCCAGATGCAGAATAGAAAACAGGCTATGAAGATATTAAAATCGAGATTATATCAGAAAGAACTGGAAAAAAGACAGAAAGAAAGAGAAAAAATTGAAGAGAATAAAATGGAAAATGCATGGGGAAGTCAGATCAGATCCTATATCCTACATCCATACCAAAAGATTAAGGACCATAGAACAAATAAGGAGATCGGTAATGTAGAAGCAGTTCTAAATGGAGAGATTGATGAATTGATATTTAGCTATCTCCAATATAGAAAGATGGAGGATTAGTATTTGAATCTTATATATATATTTGCAATTGCTGTTTCAGTTGCAATTGATGCTTTTGTTGTTGGAATTGCTTATGGTTTTGAATTAAGAAAAATTAACCTAAAGCATTTTTTTTTAATATCCATTTTCTTTTCATTTTTTCAGATGTTTATGCCTGTTATAGGGTTCTTATTGATAAATTCATTAAAGCAGTATATTATTCAAATTGACCACTGGATTATATTTTTTATTTTGACATTTGTTGGTGGAAAAATGATTTATGATGCCTTTTGGGTCGAAGATAAAGTTTTCGATAAGTGTAATTTTAATTATAAAATTCTCTTTTTGCTTTCTATTGCAACGAGTATTGATGCATTTTCTATAGGGTTGACTTTACCCCTTTTGGATTATAATTTATTTTTAACTGTAGTTATAATAGGTGTTGTAACATTTCTACTGGTTTTTTTGGCTATTTATCTGGGGAAAGTGCTTGGAAAAATATTTGATGAGAAGATAGATATTATTGGGGGAATAATTCTTATAGCTTTGGGAGTAAAAATTTTACTTGAACATTTATACGGGGCCGGGTGATTGTTTTGAAAAGATTTATATATCTTTTTACGGTTGTTTTTATTATCGTAAGCAGCAGTTTTTCCCAGGAAGTTAAACGATTTATATTTTATTCAAAAATTTATGACCTTGAATCAAATTCTGAAAAAATTTTTTGTGCTTCCAACACTGGGATATTAATTTATGATAAGATGAAAGGTGAGTTTCAAAATTATGGTGATAAAGAAAAGAATCTTGCTGGAGAAAAAGTTTTTTCCGTATTAAGAAATAACAATACAAAAACGGTACTTGCATTTTCTAATGAAGGTGTATATGAGCTTATAGCGGGAAAATACTGGGAGAGAATCCATGAATCTATAGGAAGGATTATATCTTATAAAGTAGCCGATGAAATTGTTTTCGTAAAAAATAGCGAAAATAAAGTCTATGAATACAGCGATACCGATTTAGAGCTTAAAAGAATTAATGAAGTAATCAGAAATTTTAAATCTATTCATAAAAAGAATGAACGGGATATATTTCCAAGAAATTCTTTTAAAATAAATGATTTGATAGAAGTGCTTGATTATGAAAAAATAGATTCGCAAAGATATGTAATTTCCACCCGGGTTGGGTACTTGTTAATTTATGATGATATGAGAAATGAGTATATTATTAATCTGGGCAGTGTTTATGATGATAAAATAACAAATATTTTCAAATCGGAAAAAAGGATGTTTTTTCTGGGAAATAGAATAAATGTTTTTCAAAATAACAGATACGATTTTATAAACATCCCTCAGTTAAAAAACAATATTAATGACATATCCGGTTATAAAAACAATTCTTTGTTAATTGCTTCCAGAAGCAATGGAATTTTTCAATGGAAAAATAATGATTTAAAATCAAAATACATGATAAAAGATGGATTGCTGAGTAATAATATTCTTCAGGTAATAAATACTAACCAATATATATTTGCTCTATCCAGATACGGTGTCTCGATAATTAATGAAGCAAAAAAAGAAGTAGATAATATAAAGGGAATTGATTATTATCGTGTTGATAATATGAAGTATTTCAATGATTTATTAATTTTACAGAAAAAAGATGGAATAATAATCAGGAATATAGAAAATAACAGTGAAGTTGCTATTTCTGCATCCGATCTGTTAAATGATATTTTAACTGATATAGAAGTTGTTAAGCATAGTATCTATGTAAGCGGTAATCTGGGTATTTCAAAATATAATTTAAAAACGGATAAAATAGAAAATGTAATTAATTTTAATAGAAAAATTAATGATATTCTTTTTTATGACAACAGAATTTATATAGGTAGTGAGGATGGGTTGTTTTTTTATAATCTTGAGGAAAATGAAACATCCGAGTTTAGAGAAAATTCAGAATTATCATCGTTAAATATTTTAAAAATTATTAATATTAATGATGAGATATTTTTGAAAACATCAAAAGGTATAGATGTAATCTTATGAAAAAAGTATTTATGAGTGTTTCTGAAAAAGAAACAAAAGAGATTGCTTCTGAATTTTCTAAAAAATTAAAAAAAAATGATATAATCGCTCTAAAAGGTGAGTTAGGTGCTGGAAAAAGTGTTTTCGTAAAAGGTGTATGCAGGGGGCTGGGAATAGATGAAAACAGGGTGAAATCTCCAACTTTTACCCTGTTGAATGTTTATGAGAATGATGAAACGGTATATCATATGGACCTTTATCGGATTTCAGACCTGGATGAACTCTACTACCTTGGATTTGAAGAATTCTCAAATTCTGGGGGGATAACCCTTATAGAATGGGCGGATAAAATTTATGAAATTTTACCCGAAAATACAATATGTATTACCATAGAAATTATAAATCATGATAAAAGAAAAATTATTATTGAAAAAGGGGAATGATTATGAATATTCTTTCTATCGATAGCAGTAGATATCTTGGAGGAGTGGCAATACTTAAAGGAGAAAATTTAAAATTTAATATTACCTTCAGTGTTAAAGCAACATATTCTCAAAAATTATTATATATGATTGATTTTGCCCTGAATAATTCCAAAATGAAAATTGATGATATAGATCTAATTTCGGTTGCTAATGGTCCGGGTTCATTTACAGGTTTAAGAATTGGTATGACTGTAGCCAAATCACTGGCCTATTCAAAAAAAATATCAATTGTTGGAATTAATACACTTAAATCTGTTGCCTGTGGTTTCATGAGCAGCAACAAGGATTTGTATGTTCCTGTTTTTGATGCCAGGAGAAATCAAGTATATGCTGCGGCTTATAAGAGGGAAAAATACGGAATTAAAACTCTCATAAAAACCGATTCTTATTATCTTGAAAATTTTTTAGCAATTCTCAAAAAGATTAAAAAGAAAAAAGTTTTTTTGGGAGAAGCAGAGAAAAAATATAAAAATCAGATAGAGAAAAATATTCAAAATGCTGTATTTGTTAAGGATATTTTATCAACAACCAATCCTGTATCTCTTGCAGAGCTGGGCAGAAAAAAGTATTTGGAAAAAGGTTCTGATAAAGTCATGGAAATTGAACCATCTTATTATAGGAAATCTGATGCAGAAATAAATTATGAAAAAAATAAAAATTCTAAATGAGTCATGGGTTGATGAGATTTTTGAAATCGAAAAAAAATGTTTTGAATATCCCTGGACAAAACGATTTTTAAAAAATGAATTTGAAAATTCTTATACAGAAGTATATGGATTATTTGTGGATGAAGAATTAATTGGTTTTTCAATAATAAGTTTAATTTATAAATATAATCTATCCCACATTAAGAATTTTGCTGTTTTACCTTCAAAACAAAATATGGGATATGGGACTTTTTTTCTTTTGAATATCCATAAAATTCTAAAAAAAAACAAAATAAAAAATATATTTCTCGAGGTGAGAATCTCAAATGAAAGAGCAATCAAACTCTATAGAAAATTCAATTATAAGATAGTAGAAGTCTTAAAAAACTATTATAAAAATAACAATGAAAATGCTTTTCGAATGTGGTTTAATCTTGAAAACTAATTTATAAAATGGTATATTATAATAACTGGGAGGTTTCGATATGATACAGGGAAAGAATACTAATCTGACCTATAAAAATAAAAAAATTCATGTGCAAACGGAATTTATAAAGAGTAAAAAAGTTATTTTAACTCTTATCTTTGATAAAGGGGCTATAATCGGAAGTAAAAAGAAAAAATTGATATTTGATGGTCCTACAGCAAGATTTGTAAACAAAATTAATGATAAATTAAAAAGACAGCACAAGGAAGTTCTAAAAGAAATAAAAACAACTGAAAAACCTGATAGTATTGAAAGAAAAGCTCCCTCCGAAGAACCAAAAGATGAACTAATGGAAAATTTTTTAAATGAAGTATTTAATGTGGAGGATGATAATAATTAAAAAATATCTCCCCTATGTTTTAACCGTTCTGGTTGTTTCAATACTGTTAAATATTTATTTAAAAATTAAAATTTCAAAATCAACAAGGGTCGAGGATTTTTTGGTTCAAAATGATATAGTTTATGTTCTTGATAGCCACGGGTTGAATCAGTATAATTTTAACAATAGCCAAAAAAAAAAGTTAATATCTCTGAAAGAGCCCTATAATAAAATAATTAAAACTAACAAAAAATTATTTCTTTATTCCAGACCCAATAACGAAATAGCAGAAATAGCCGAAAACAGGATAAAAGAAAAATATAATTTGAAAAGATATCTGAAATTAAATTTCATTAATAATGAATATTATGGGGTATTAAAGAGTCAAAAAAAAGTCGATATTTTGAATTCTGATTTTACAGTAAAAGATACAAAAAAATTTGAGAATATTCCTTACTGTTTTTTTACTAAAGGGGGGAAGATATTTTACTCAATTTTTAAGGAAAAAATAATTAAGGACGATGAAAATAAAGTTTATATAGATTTTAAAAATAAGGATATGGGCAGGAATATGACTTTAGATAGTATAGTTGTTTCTAATAATAAAATGCTATTTGCTGGTGTTTCTGAAAATTTTAAAAAAGCCAGATTCTATATATATGATTTGATTAAGAAGAAATTGTATGAATCAAATATGCAGTTCATACATCCTGCTTCTATACAAATATACCGTAATAAAATTTTTGTTTTAAATAAACAAAATAATGAACTTTATACCTATGATATTAATAAACACAAAAGAATTAAATCAAAAAATACATCAAAAATATTTAAAAAACATTATTCAACAAATAATTTTTATATTTTGGGTTTTATTACCTATGTTTTAATTATCTTATCAGCTTTTTATGCTATAATATATCTTGCCCGGTTACATTTTTGGAAAAGGAGGTAGTGAAATGTTTAAATTGATGGATAAAGAGAAGAAAGAGCTTTTAACTCTTGCTAGAAATGTTCTGGAAAATGAGCTGTTAGCTAAAAATCATAAATTGGAAAATAAAAATAAAATATTTAATAAAAAAAGAGGGGTATTTGTAACATTAAATAATGAAAATAAACTTAGGGGATGTATAGGGTATATAAAACCAATAGATACAATATGGAATTCAATTATTAAAATGGCTAAATCAGCAGCTTTCAAAGACCCCCGGTTTTCTCCTGTTACTAAAAATGAATTAGAAGATTTAAATATCGAAATTTCTATTTTATCAAAACTGATAAAAATAGATGGGGTTGAAGATATTAAAGCTGGAAGAGATGGCTTATTAATTCAAAAGGGCTTTTCTTCAGGTGTTTTATTACCCCAGGTAGCAACTGATAATAACTGGGATAGTACTACATTTTTACAGAATACATGCTGGAAAGCTGGGTTAAATAAAAACTGTTATGAAGATGAAAATGTTGAAATATTTAGGTTTGAAGCTGATGTGTTCAGTGAAAGTGAGCTGATTGAAAAAAGATGAAGAATGGTAAATTACAAAATATTTTTTATGAACCAGTTTTTGAAAGTGTAAATGAAAATATAAATTATTCTTTATTATATGCTGATATTTTAAATAAAATTAATAAAAAATTTGAAATTGATGATTTAATCTTTCATAACTTTTATTTTTTAAATAAGGACAATGAAGATAAACTAAAAGAGTTTACCGATGATTATAAAATTCTATTTGACCAGGATTTTGCTTTAACAAAATCTTTTAATAAAAAAATTAATAATTTATATGTTATTATGGAAGAAAATGAGGATATTAATATACATCAGGGTTATTTAAAACAGTATTTCTGTTCTAATTGCGGGAGTTTCTTAAATAAATACGATTATTACACAAAACAGGAAGAAATATTTGTTCACTCCGTTAAATTAAATGTAGAAAAAATGGTTAAACCATTGGTTATAAATGTTACAGATTTAACTGATATTATCCGGGCTAGCAGCTTTGGATTAAAAGGAAGCGATTTCTCAAATAGAAAGGCTATTCTTCCCATTTTGGGCAAAAGAGTGCCGGTTTTTCAGGTCGACAATCTTAATAGACCCGAAGTATTTGTTGAAGATTTTGAATATGAAAAACAAAAATTAAATAGTAAATTGGATAAAACGCATGATTTGATAGATACATATAGAGAAAACCCCAATAAATTGGAAAAGGATTTAAAAATTAATGGTGCCTATGAGCAGAAAATTAAAGAAAATATTGAAACAAAATATTGTAAAAAATGCAATCAGAAAGTGAGAAAAAAACTTATTAAAAGCTATTATGTAGATTTTAATGAACTTGGGCAGAATTATAATTTAAAAACAAAAAATTATATTTTACCTTTGAATCAATCCGATGAAGATGATTATAAAAAAAATACAGTAATTGAGGTTCACAACTGCAGTATTTGCGATTATTATACTTTTACCCCTGCCGAAATCTGTCCCAAATGTGGAAATGATCTAAAAACTGAAAATGTTTCGGTGGGGAACGAGATTCTCAAATATGTTATACCTTTTTATCTTGAGGGGATTATTAAATACTATTTATTAAGAAGAGAAAAAAAAGATTTGATAGAGGATATAAATAAAATTTTATCGAGAGTATTAAATACCGAACTTGAAATAAAAAACTTTGTTTATCTTTCAGGCAGTTTGAACTTTAAAAGATCGCAAACTAATTTTGATAATATATTCAAAAAAATGCATTTAATAGCAAAAACTTCTTTTAAAAGTGAAAGTATTAACGGTATGAAAAGCAAATTGGATAAAATAGAAAAATTTTACTATGTCTGGGGGAAATTATTTAAAAGGGATTTGAAGCAAAAATTGGAAGAGCTGGATCTTAGAACAGACTTTTATATTGAAAAATATATAACTACAATTTTACAAAAATTAATTCTTAATCAAAAAAAGGCTTCTGAAAAAGGTAATTTGATTACATATATCGATAATTTATATAGAACAATTCAAAAAGCAAACAGCAATATTTATCAATATTTAAACAATATTGACCTTGAACTTGATGTTTATACTTATAGGGTTGCTTATTATTTTTATAAGGAACTGATATTGTTTATATCCCCATTCTTACTTGATTATCACAATTATCCTCTTAAGTTTCCTTCCTACCGGGAGGATTACAATTATGAAGATGAGCTGGATGAAGAAAAATTCATCAGAAAATTTATTAAAAAAGTTACTGAGGGGAAGAATATATTAAAAGTAGGAAATGAAAAGGAAATCGTAGTATGGGTAAAAACTGAAAATAATGTGTTGATGGAGACATTAAAAATCAACTCTAAATATCTTATAAATTTTCTCAATATAAATAATATTAAAGTTTATGATGAAAAAGAAATGCCTAATAAAAGACTTGCCCTTAAAAGTGATGATTTTGTAATTTATCTTCCAATATTTGATCTGGGAAGAATTAGAAATAATATACAATATTTTAAGAAAGAACTTGAAGATTTAAAAGTTAAAATAATAAGAAATAGATTGAAATTATTTGATTTTGACTTTCTTAATAAAGCTCCCGGGAATGTGATTAAGAGAAAAAGAGAGGAAATTAAAAATTTTTTAACCAAGAAAAATCAATTAGATAAATATATTGAAATACTTGAGGAAATTGTTGGAAATGAAGAAGGTGTAAATGAAAAAAGAAATTTATAAGCAGCTTATAGATGTAGTTAAGCTTTTAAATTCTTCTCTTGATTTTGAAAAAATAAAAAAAATCATTATACAACAAACAAAAAAAATTTTCAACGCTGAAGCAAGTTCATTGTTATTTCTGGATAAAGAAAAAAATGAATTATACTTTGATGTTGCAACAGGAGAAAAGGGCGATATTGTCAAAGAGATAAGGGTGCCTGCTGATAAGGGAATTGCAGGCTGGATTATCAAAAATAATAAACCTCTTCTTGTAAAGAATGTAAAAGAGGATAAAAGGTTTTATAGCGGAGTGGACAAAAAATCTAATTTTACAACCAAATCTATAATGGGAGCACCGGTTTACAATGGAAATGATGTATTTGGAGTAATAGAGGTTTTGAACAAGAAAACTGCAGGGACTTTTTCTGAAGATGAATTAAAACTTCTGGAAGTATTTTCAGATTTAGCCTCTCTTAATATAAGAAATGCCCTGTGGCATAAAAATGCCCTTGAAAAAGAAAGATATGAAAGTGAGCTGAGGGTAGCTGAAAAAATTCAAAAAAAATTGATTGGAAAACATTCTATTGATATTAAAGGATATGAGTATATGTATAACTACCGATCATGTAAAGCTGTAGGTGGGGATTATTACGATATTCTACAAAATGGTGAGAATGAATATTTTTTTGCTATAGCAGATGTAAGTGGTAAAGGAGTTCCCACTTCGATAATAATGTCAGCATTAAGATCTTATCTCAAAACTGCAAATCACTTTAATTTAAATTTGGTTGATGCTATAAATTTTATAAATAAGAATATATATGAAGATACTGAGAGTAGTATTTTTATAACAATGATTCTTGGCATTTTAAATACCGAAAAAAATACTTTTAAATATGTGAATGCAGGACATGTTTATCCCATATTGATTGATAAAAAAAATAATTATAATAAAATTGCTTCAAATGATATTCCTGTGGGAATTATTAAAAATTATAAATATGAGATAAAATCAATTGATATAAACCCAGAAGATACCCTGGTTATGGTGACAGATGGGATTACAGAGGCTACCAATGAAAGATCTGAAATGTATGAAGAAAATAAATTAAAAAATGACTTAATAAGATTCATCAATTATAATTATAAAGAATTAGATAAACTTTTATTTGATAGAGTATTAAAATATTGCAATTACAATCCTCATGATGATATGACCCTTTTAGGTTTTAGGAAAAAATAATGAGCTCTAACAAATTAAAACTGGAAATTCCCAGCAGATGTATATATTTAAAACTTGTTGAAACGGCTTTTTGGAGATATGTAAAAATAAATAATTTAGAAGGTCAAATTGATAGTGATTACATAGTTCTTGCACTGGTTGAGGGAGTTGTTAATGCTATTAAACATGGAAACAAAAATGATATTAAAAAGAAGGTAGGTGTTTCTTTAATTCTTGAAAAAAATATATTTAAGATTATTATAGAAGATAGAGGTACGGGATTTAATCCAGATATGATAATTGACCCTACCCTGGAAGAAAATTTATCTAATAAAAACGGAAGAGGTATTTTCATAATGAAAGAGCTTATGGATAATATAAGTTATATTTTTGAAGGGAATAGAACTACTTTAATTATGGAAAAAGAGATAAATATAAGTAGAGGAGTATAATGGATTATAATATAAAATATGATAATAGCAAAAGAGTAGCTGTTGTTAAATTTGAAGGTGCTCTGGATGTAAATAATAAAAATGAAGTGATTAAAATGATAAAGAATGAATTGCTTCCCAAGGGTTGGAAGTATGTTCTCTTTGTAGTTTCAAATCTCAACTATATTGATAGTTCGGGACTGGGAGTACTTTTATCTGCAAGATCAATTCTTAATAAAAAGGGTGGAGATCTGGCTTTAGTAAATAAAAATAAAAAATTAACCAAAATTTTAAATCTTGCCGGATTTAATAAAATGTTTAAAATATATGGCAAAATAGAGGAAGGGAAAAAAAAGGTTAAGTTATGAAGTCTTTAAGAGATATAATTATTAATTCTGCTGAGAAATATGGCGATAATGTTGCATTGAAAATAAAAAGAAAAAATTCCAATACATATGATGAGTATACATTTGATGATATTTTGTATTATAGCAGAAAACTATCAAATTATTTGATTAGGAAAGGGTATAAAAAAGGGGATAAAATAGGAATTATGGGAAGAAACTCTCCTGAATGGAGTATAGCTTTTTTTGCAATTCAGCTTCAGGGATTTATTACCATTCCGATTGATAGACTCCTTGAGCAAAATGAAATCAAACATATCTTAAATGATTCTGAACTTAAAGCTCTATTTCTTGATGAAAAGTATGCTACATTGATAGAAGAAATTGAAGAAGATTTAGAGTTTTTGAATGAAATGTTTATCCTGGATTACAACTCAAAAAATAATATTTATGATCTCATGGATAAAACAAATGAAGAATTTCCTTTAGGAGAAATAAAAAGAAATGAAGAAGCAGTATATTTATACACCTCTGGGACAACGGGAAAAACAAAGGGGGTTATTTTAACCCATAATAATATTATAAGCAATATTACAGATATCGAAAAAAGATTAAAAATATATCCGGAAGATAATTTCCTATCATTTTTACCTGTAAATCATGCTTATGAACTTACTGCCGGTTTTCTGACAAACATTTATAGCGGGTCTACCCTGGTATTCTCTCCTTCTTTAACAAGCCGGGATATAATTAAGACTATGAAGGAAGCTTCTATTACAAAAATGATTGGGGTCCCTCTAATTTTTGAAAAAATATATAATAGTATAAATCGAAAAATAAAAAAAATGAGTAAATTGAAGAGATTCTTTATTAAGCTGCTTTTCTTTATAGGAAAAATAAAAAGAAAATTTGATAAGTCATTAAATGGTACAAAATTTATATTTAAACCGATTTTAAAAAAGATTGGATTTGAAAATGTTAAATTTTTTGTTTCCGGTGGAGCTGCACTACCTCCATATATATCTAAATTCTTTTATTTAATGGGGGTCCCAATTTTACAGGGATATGGCCTGACAGAAACCGCTCCTGTTTTATCATGTGTTAGCCCCAAAGATATTGATTTTTGTTCTGTGGGAAGCCCCCTTGAAAATATTAAAATCAGAATTTATAATCCAGATGATAGTGGCATTGGAGAAATTGTGGCCAGAGGACCAAATATTATGAAAGGATATTATAAAGAGAAAAAAAAGACAAAAGAAGTTCTTAAACGGGGCTGGTTCTACACAGGAGATTTCGGATATCTCAAAGATGAAAAACTGTATATCAAGGGAAGATTAAAGAATGTTATCGTTTCTAAGGGAGGTAAAAATATTTATCCCGAAGAGATTGAAGAAAAATTACTGGAAAGTGATTTTATTGAAGAAGTATTAGTAATAGGAGATGGGGAACCTGAAGCTATTATATATCCAAACTATGAAGAATTTGATGTTTTAGCCCAGCAAAATGAGCAGCAGGAGATTACCGATGAGTATATTTATGATGTTCTTAAAGATGAAATCAATGAGATGAATAAATTGATGGCCGGTTATAAACGAATTAGGAACATAAAGTTAAGAAAAGAAGAATTTCCAAAGACTTCCACAAGAAAAATTAAAAGATATTTATTTATGGAAGATAAGAGGAAAGTATAATAAAGGAGGTTAAAATGGCTGAATGCCCGCTTTTAGATCAGTGTAAATTTTATGAAAAATATCAAAATATAGATGATAAAACTCTTCTTGAAGGGTTTGTAAATCGTTTTTGTAATGGTAATTTTGAACAATGTGTAGTAAAAAAGATTACAGAAGATCATAATATGGATTATGTCCCCGATAATATGTTGCCAGATGGAATGCCCGAACCGGGGACTGATGATTCCGAATGGTCAGAAGATATTATTGATTATATGTAGCGATTTGCAAAAGTATTAAATGAAGCAATTTGTTAGTTATGGTCATTTAAAAAATTATATAGATAACTCCGATAAAAAACACTGTGTAATCTTTGATGATATTGATGATGCCTTTGTTATGTCTGATATTATTAAGGCATCTGATATCTTTGCTCCCTGGGAGCTTTTGCCGTTTGAACCTTTTTATTCAGATATCGAAAAAGCTGCTGAAAGATTTAAAACTCTCTATAAGGTTAAGAATAATAATATTAATTCTTTGTTTAGTACAGTTGTTGGAATTTTTCAAAAAATAGGGCCCATGGAGGTTTATGAAAAATATTATTTAAAACTAAAGAAAAATGTTATTATTGAACATGAGGAATTTATAAAAAAGTTAACCCGTATGGGTTATGAAAGAAGCTATGAAGTTAGATATCCCGGACAGTATGCAGTACGGGGAGAAATAGTTGATATATACATTTCTGATGAAGAATTTCCCTACCGGGTAGTTTTTTATGATAGAGAAATTGAAACGATTAAAAAATTTAATCCGGAAACTCAATTAACAATTGAAAATGTGCATAATTTGGTAATTGTTCCCTTAAAAGAAATAATTTTTGGTGAGCATTTAGATTTTGATAGAATGATGAATTCTGATATTCCAGTTTTAGAATTTATGGAAAACGAGACATACGATGGGATAAATAAGGATTATCCTCTAATTTATGATAATTATAACTCAATACTGGATTTGCTGGATGAAGAATGGGAAGTATTAAGAATCGGAAATAAACCCATAAAAGATGTTTTCCAGGATATGCTTGAGGTTATAAATAATGTTGAAAATGATGAAGAAAAAATTAGAAAATTCTTTTTTGATAAAATTGATCAAAAGAGGGTAAAAAATACAAAATTTGTAAAAGAGAATGATAGTTTTCGTAGACTTGAAAAAAATATATCGGACAAAAAGCTGATTCAGCAAATGGATTTATGGAAACAAAAGAATTATGAAATAATATATTATTTTGATAACAAGGCTCAAAAACAAAATTTTAAAGAAAATTTTTTAACAGATACAAAAAACTGTAAATTTATCATTGATTCTTTTTCCGGCAGCTATCTCGATAAAGTAAACAAGAGGGTTTATATCTCCGAGAGTGAAATTCTTGGGAAGTCTTATGAACAGAAAAACATTGAATATGCTAAAGGATATAATGAACATGGAAGCATAATCAAAGATATAAACAAGGGTGATTTAATTGTACATATTGATTATGGAATCGGTGTTTACCGTGGTGTAGAAAATGAAGTTATTGCGGGTAAAAGGGGGGACTATGTTTTAATAGAATATAAAGACGATTCTAAAATTTATGTTCCCGTTAATCATCTTGATAAGGTAGAAAAGTATATAGGGGACAAAGAACATGTTCGTATAAACTCATTAAGTGATAATCTCTGGAAAAAAACAAAAGCCAAAGTAAAAAACAAGGTAAGAGATTTTGCCATAAATCTTTTAAAGCTCCAGGCTGAAAGGCAGATGAGAGAAGGATATAAATTTTCAAAAGATACTAAATGGCAGAAAAATTTTGAGGAAAGTTTTCCCCATGAGCCTACAAGAGATCAATTAAGAGCTATAAAGGAAATAAAAGAGGATATGGAATCAGAAAAAGTAATGGAAAGATTGCTTTGTGGGGATGTGGGGTTTGGTAAAACTGAAGTAGCAATGCGGGCTGCTTTTAAGGCTGTTCAGGATGGAAAACAGGTTGTTGTTCTGGCTCCTACAACTGTGCTTGCTATTCAGCATTACAAGACATTTAAGGATAGGATGATAGAATATCCTGTTGATATAGCTATGCTGTCACGATTGGTAAAAAAATCTGAAACTAAAAAAATAAAGAAGAAAATAAAAGAAGGTTTAATAGATATTGTAATAGGAACCCATAAGGTTTTAAGCAGTAAAATCAAATATAATGATATAGGGCTGTTGATTATTGATGAAGAGCAGAGATTCGGGGTTATGCAGAAGGAAAAATTGAAATTAGAATATAAAAACATAGATATGTTGACACTAACGGCAACACCTATTCCGCGAACTTTATATATGTCTTTGGTTGGAATAATGGATTTAAGCAGATTGGAGACGCCCCCCAAAAATCGCCATCCTGTAAAAACAAAGGCAATATCATTTGATGAGGAGCTTTTAAGTGAAATTATTTATAGGGAATATTCCAGAAACGGCCAGGTTTATTTTATACATAATAGAGTGAAAGATATCAAAGAAATTAGAAAGAACATTGAAGAAATAGTGTCTGATGAAATAAATGTTTCACATATTCACGGGCAGATGAGTTCCAAAAAAATTGAAAGTAAAATTTTAAAATTTATGGATTCTGAAATAGATGTGCTTGTTTCTACAACTATAATAGAGAATGGTATAGATATATCGAATGTCAATACAATTATTATAAATAAAGCTCATCATTTTGGTTTAAGTCAGCTTTACCAGCTGAGGGGTCGTGTTGGGAGAAGAGAATTACAGGCATATTCATATTTAATAGTTCCTAATAATATAAGCCAAATAGCAAAGGAAAGAATAAATGCACTTCTTAATTATGAACATCTGGGAGCCGGCTATGAAATTTCCATGAGGGATCTCGAAATAAGAGGAGCCGGAAATATTATTGGCCAGCAGCAGAGTGGTTATATGAATATGATTGGTTATCAACTGTATATGAGATTGTTAAAACAAACCATAGCCGAGTTAAAGGGTGAAGAAATAAAAGAAAAAATAGAAGTAAATTTGGATATTGGAGAAGATGCGTATATTCCAGATTTCTATATTAAAAAGGGCAGTATTAAAATTGAATTTTACAAAAAGATCTACGATGCGAATAATGAAAAAGAGCTGGAGAAAATCAAGTCACATATGCAGGACCGTTTCGGATTCATGCCGGAAGAGGTATTAAAACTTTTTGAGATATCAAAAACCAGATTAAAAATGATTGAGAAGGGGATAAAATCGATTGAAAAAGAAGGGTCATATTTGGAAATTAAATTTGTAGAAAATTTTGAAATAGAAAACCTTTTTAAGCTTATTGAAAATTACAATAAAAATATTGAATTTGATGGAACAGAGCAGTTAAAATTAAATTTAAAAATAAAAAGTGATAATTTAATCAAACTGATTAATGAGTTTTTGAAGTTTATTCAAATTGAAACAAAACTTTAGTAATCAATTTCTTTATGTATATTTTTTATCAGTTCTAAGGAGAACAGAAACAGAGTCGTTGTAAAATATACCCAGATAAATATTATTACAAGTGAAGTAAAGGAACCGTATATTAAATTTAAATAACTTACTTTAGAGAGATAGATTGTATATATATTTTTAAATAGATTCCATATTATTGAAAAAAAGAAACTGCCCATTAGAATAGTTTTAAAAGTGTAACTTTTGTATCTTGCAAAAATTCTGATAAAAGTATAATACAAAGTAAAACTGAAAATAATTGTAACACCAAGTGAAATAACAAAGCCATATACCTCAAAGGTTTCTAAGATCCAGTTTAAAAAAGATATGTTTTCTAAATAGGTTTTTAGTTCTATGATAAAAAGTGATAAAAAATTTTCCAGAAAAAAACTTATGAGTATTATTATAAAAATTATCAAAAATCCTACCAGCCTGGTAATTAAAAAGTGCGTATCTGCTGAATTAAGTATTTTTAAAAAGGAATATTTAATTGCTTCAAATAAAAGAGTAGATGTAAAAATTAAACCGATAATACCAATTATGCTTAATGGCAATTTGTAGTTTTGGATGTTAAATAGCTGCAGTAAAGCTTCTTCTTTTACCATAGGAAAGATATTTTTAATATACTCCAGTATGATTACTGAGGATTCTTTGGTACTGATGTTTTGAGTTTTTTGGAAATATTCGAAAAAATATCCCATTAGAGAACCGAGAAGCACGGTAAATGGAATTGAGGAGAGTATAAAGTTAAAAGATATAGAAGTAGCAAGAATGTTTCCCTCATCCTTTCTAAAATCACTGAATGAATTTATTAATATCTTAATTACAAAAATATTTTTCATAATCTAAATCAATAATAACAAAAAATTATTATAATAAAAGCCAAAAGAATAGAAAATTATTTAGTTTTTAATAAATTTGTTTATACTAAAGGAAGAATACAGGGAGGTATCTATGGATAAAATGAAATGGAGTTTGAAAAGTTTATACAGTTCCTTTGAAGATAATAATTTTGAATCTGATATGAAGAAATTTGAAAAAAAAATAACTGAAATTAATAACTGGACTGCAAAAAAATTAAAGGATTATGATAACAAAAAAACAAAAATTGAAGAATTTATTAAACATCAAATTAGATATAGAAAACTATTAACAAAGTTAAAATCATTTTGCAGGCTAACCTTAAGCGTTGAAACAGATAATACAAAAGCATTAAATTTTACTGAGATAATAAATAAAAGGCAAATTAAAATTACAAAATCAGAAGTAAGATTTAAAAAATGGCTTGATGGTATAGATAGTTTAAAGGACATTATAAATAAATCAGAACTTTTAAAAAAACACAGCTTTTATCTAATGGAGATGAAAGAAAATGCAGAATATTTAATATCCGAAGACGAAGAGTTTATAATTGCTAAATTAAAAAATACAGGATCCAGTGCTTGGAACAGGCTCCATCAGAAGCTTACTTCTAGTTTAATGATAGAAATTGAAAAACAGGGAAAGATAAAGGAACTTCCACTACCTGTAATAAGAAATATGTATCATGATGCTAACTCTGATATTAGGGAAAAAGCATACCAGGCAGAAATAGATTCCTACGCTAATATCGAACAATCGGCTGCTGCCTGTTTAAATTCAATTAAAGGGGAAATTATCAATTTATCTGAACTAAAGGGGTATAAATCTGTTTTGCATAAAACCTTGCAGCAATCAAGGCTCAAAAAAAAGACATTAGATTTGATGTTTGATACTGTAGGAGATTATCTACCCGAATTTGAAAAGTTTTTTCAGAAAAAGGCAAAAATTCTTGGATATAAAAAAGGGCTGCCATTTTATGATCTATTTGCTTCTATTAAAGGGTTTGATAAAAAATTTAATTATGATGAAGCCAAAAATTTTATTATAGATAATTTTAAGGATTTTAGTCAGGATTTAGCTGATTTTGCACAATATGCTTTTGAAAATAACTGGATCGATGCGAAACCCAGGGAGGGAAAAAGGGGAGGAGCCTTCTGTTCAAATATACATGCAATTGGTGAAAGCAGAATTCTTGCCAATTTTAATGGGGAATTTAGCAATGTTAAGACTCTTGCCCATGAACTGGGGCATGGATATCACGGTCATATATTAAAAGAAGAATCTATATTAAATTCTTCGTATCCCATGCCGCTGGCCGAAACTGCATCGATATTTTGTGAGACGATTATAATGGAAGCGATGTTAAGCAAATCAAAAAAAGAAGAGAAAAAAGCTTTGCTGGAAAAACAACTGACCAATTATGGACAGACCATTGTAGATATTTACTCAAGATATTTGTTTGAAGATGAAGTTATAAATAGGAGAAAAGAAGAAATATTATCAGCAGAAGAATTGAAAAATATTATGATAAAAGCCCAGAAAAAGGCGTATGGACAGGGGCTTGATCACAAAAATCTTCATCCCTACATGTGGCTAAATAAACCTCATTACTATATTCCCGATCTTCATTACTACAATTTTCCGTATACATTTGGGTTGCTATTTGCAAAGGGAGTTTATGCTGTATATAAGCAAAAAGGGGATGATTTTATACCTGAATATAAGAAGCTTCTTAAAGCAACCGGTAAAATGGAAATTGAAAATGTTGCCGAACTTATAGGAATAGATATTAACAATAAAAAGTTCTGGAAAAATTCATTAGAGCTTATTAAAAATGAAATTAATGAGTTTTTAAAATTATAATTGATTTTAAATATCGGGAAGAATTTAAATTCTTCCCGGTTGGTTTTATTGTTTTAAAAAATCAAATAGTAGATATTCTATATCTCTTGTACAATTTCTGACAAGATTGAAATTTGATTTTGCAAAATTATAATTTTCATCCTCTTCAAGAGCCTTTTCAAAATTATCCTGAGAGATATTTAAATATTCCTGGCCCAGAAGGAAATAAAGAATTCCAATTTTATTATAAAGTGATTTATTAGGATTAACTTTTAATAGCTCTTTAAATTTTTTAATTCCTTCTTTTAATATTTGAACATTTTTGTTTTTCTTGTATTTTAGTAAAGTTAAATGAAAGTTGTCTATATCTGTATGAAGCAAGGATTTTTTGCAGTTATCAATAATATACTGAACATGGTCAAATGCTTTTTCATAGTTTCCACCATTGACCTCTACATAAGTTTTTTCAAAGATTTCCTTATCAATATAATCCGAAGCGAGATTATAAGCTTTTTTTAAATATTTCAGGGTATTAGAAACTATATCAAGGTCTTCATTTTCCTTGTAATTTTCATTGGCTAACCTTTTTAAATTGTATAATGATAAATACCAGTATGTGTAGTGGTAATCAGGATGATTTTCCAGAATTCTATTAAGTTCTTTTTCAACTTTTTTCATACTTTTTGGGGAATCGAGTTTTAAATATGCTTCAACAAGTCTTAATTCAGGTTCAATCAAATCAGGAGCAAGTGTAGAAGCCTGCTTAAGATAGTCTATTGCCTGGGGATAGTTTCCCTCTTTCATGTAAATAACCCCTAAATAGTTTAAAGCTTCAACCGAGTTATCTTTTCTTTTAAGTATTTTCTTGAATATTTTTTTTGCTTCTTTAATAAGTCCTTTAGTATAAAAAACTGAACCCAAAAAATTTAATAATTTTAGATTTTTCTTTTCCTCTTCCTGCTGTGTGAGTTCGTTTAATGTAGAAAGTTCATGTAAAAATTTTTCGTGAATTTGTTCAACGTAGTCATAAACTTCCTCATCCTTGGTATCTTTGTCTATTTTCATTTTCTTTTCTCCAAGGGTTTCTTTTCCTTTTTTAAGCTCTGATTTTAAATTTTGGTTTTTATCGATATATGTACGAACTTCGTACTCTGTATTGTTTATAATTATTGGACTTTTAAAATTTAACTTACCTTTTTTCATTTAAAATCACCTCAATTAAATTATACCATATGGGATATAAAAATCAACAAATAAAATATTATATGTAATTATCGGCAAAAAATAGAGAATAATAATAATATTATAAAACAAAAAACAATTATGGGGTTATAGCTTGTATGAGCTATTCAAGAATTTATATGTGAATACTTTTACTTGATTATGAAAATTAGAGAATTTAATAGACTTGAATAATTTGTATCATGAATTATAATTCTTGTTAGGAGTATTTATGATTGGTGCAATAATAGGCGATATAATCGGTTCAGCATATGAGTTTAAAGAAAATATTGAAAAGAACATGAAACTTTTTTCTGAAAAATCTACATTTACAGATGATACAGTTTTATCAATTGCAGTAGCTGATTCGATTTTAACTAAAACGGATTATGCTGCAAAAATTAAAGAATACTTTAATTTATATCCGAATGTGGGATATGGAAAACGGTTTAAAAATTGGGCTGATTCAAAAGAGATGAAACCTCCTTATAACAGCTGGGGGAATGGTTCAGCTATGAGAGTAAACCCTGTTGGATTTGCTTTTGAATCTGAAAAGAGAGTTATAAAAGAGGCAAAAAGATCTGCTGAATGTACTCATAATCACCCCGAGGGCATAACCGGTGCCTGTGCAGTAGCTCTTACTATACATTTAGCTTTAAAAGGGAAAAGTAAGACAAAAATAAAGGATAAAATTTCTTCAAAATATGGCTATAACCTGGATAAGAGCTATCAAAATTTACTGGAAAATAATAGGTTTTCGGTATCCTGTCAATTCACTGTTTCACAGGCTCTTAATTGTTTTTTAAATTCTGAGAATTTTGAGGATTCGATAATAAAAGCTATTAAAATAGGAGGGGATACTGATACAATTGCAAATATAACAGGGGCAATCTCCCATGCATTTTATAAAAAAATACCAGAATATATGATTAAAATTTCGTTGAATAAATTAGATAGAAGATTGAAAAGAATATGCATGAAATTTGTTAAAGAATATGATATCAGGATGTGATGGTTTGGAAAAACAAATTGCAATTAAGGATGAAATTATTCCGTATAGACTCGAGAAAGAAACCAGAAAATCTATTTCCATAATATGGGATAGAAAAGAAAATATTTTTAAATATAGGGTTCCCCACTGGATATCAAAAAAGGAAATTGAGCTATTTCTAGAAAAAAATAAAGAAAAAATATATAAAAAATTTAAAAGTTATAATAAAAAATACACTAAGAATTCGAAAATAAACTATTTGGGAAGGAAATTAAGTCTAAATATAACTAAATCAAAAAAGCAGGATTACAAATTAGATGGAGATATTTTGAAAGTTTATATTGTCCAGGAAACAGATGATAATATTAAAAAAGCTCTTCATAAATTTTATAAAAATAGAGCAAAGGTATTTATTCCTTCAAGATTAGATTTTCATTCTCAAAAAACCGGTATAAAATACAGTAATATAAGATTGAAAAATCAAAAAACACTGTGGGGAAGTGCCTCTTCAAAGAAGAACATAAATATTAATTATAGATTGATGATGGCTCCTGTTGAAGTAATTGATTATGTATTACTTCATGAGTTAATTCATTTAAAAATTATGGCCCACTCTAAGAAATTTTGGGAGAAATTAAAAAACTGGGTACCTGAGATGGAAAAACACAAAACCTGGCTTGAACAAAACAAATACAAATTAATAATATAAAAGGGAGATAGATTTGAAATTTGAAGAGAGCGAAAGAAACGAAATAAATATTAATATGGTACCTCTTCTTGATACTATTTTTATTTTACTTATATTTTTTTCCTTAATATTAATTTCAGCCAGCTATATGAAAGGGATTGATATTAACCTACCCTTTTCAAAAAATACAGAAGTTATTGATAAATCTGTGAAAGTTATAAGTATTACTACAGAAAAAGAACTCTATTATGAAAACAATAAGTACACGGAAGAAAAATTTTGGGAAAAGATAGAGAATAATAAAAAAAATGAGTTTGTAATTAAAGCTGATAAGAATTTAAAATTTGGGTTTGTGATTAAAATTATGGATAGGATGAGATCGATGGGAATAAAAAAGGTTCATTTTGAACTTAGGCCGGAATAAAATGCAAAAGGTTAGGTATTTTTTTGCTGTTATTTTATCCCTAACAATTCATTTAATTTTTATTTTTGGAGGGGATTTTAATAACGGTAAAAAAAACAAAAAAAATAAAAGTTATAAAATGGAAGTAATATTAAATAAATTGGAATCCGAAAGAGGCAAAAAGAAAAAAATATTAACCGAAAAGGATAATAGGTTACCCATTAATAAGGAAGTTCTAACTATAAAAGGGGATATGAAGGAAAGCACAGCAAGAATAAATAAAGATAATGTGGATAACTTAAAAACGGCTAAGATTGAAAATGAAAATTCAGATAACTATAAAGAACCTAAAATATATTTTAAAAAACCAGAATATCCTTATATGTCAAGGGTTCTTGGCGAAGAGGGGAAAGTAGTATTGAGGGTGAAAATTGGGAAAAAAGATAATATATTATCTGTAAATATCCTTGAATCAAGCGGTTATGAAAGATTAGATAAAATTGTTGTAAAAAATATTAGAAATGCTAAAGTAAAGTCTGCAGCTAAAAATGGTAAAAAAATAATAGCAGAAAAAAAAATTGGGCCTTTTGTGTTTAAATTAGAAGACCAGGATTGAGAATTGTTAACAAAATGTGGATAACTTGTTAATAATAAATTTAATAAAATTGTTTATTGGGAGGAAATATGGAGAAATGTAGCTTATTATTGAAAAATTGCATGGAAATAATATCTCCGAAAAATAAATGTGCGAGGGGAAAAGCCAGAAAAAAAATTAATATGTGGAAAAATACTGATATTGCTATAAATAATGATACAATAGCAGATATAGGTAAAAATCTAGATTACAGACCGGATAAAGTTATTGATGCTTCTAATTATGTTGTTATGCCCGGATTTGTTGATTCCCATACTCATCTTGTTTTTGGCGGAAGCAGGGATGAAGAATATTTAATGAGGGTTCGAGGAGAATCCTATGAAAAAATAGCTGAACAGGGAGGGGGAATTAAAAGTACTGTTGATAAAACCCGAAAACTGGGTGAAAATGAACTATTCGATTTAGCCGAAAATAGATTAAGAAAATTACTCTCTTATGGCACGACTACTGTTGAAGTTAAAAGTGGATATGGATTGGACCTTAAAACCGAAATGAAAATGCTTCATGTTATAAAAAGGTTGCAGGAAAAATATCCCGAAACTGTAATCAGCACATTTATGGGGCCTCATGAAATCCCCGGTAAGTATAGTGAAAGGGAGTATATGGACTATGTATGCAATGAGATGATGCCGGAAGTAAAAAAGGAAAATCTTGCTGAATTTGTTGATATCTTTACGGAGAAAGGCGTGTTTTCGATTGATGAAACAAAAAAATATTTTGAAGAAGCAAAGAAAATGGGGTTTAAGTTAAAAATTCATGCGGATGAACTTCACCCACTGGGTGGAGCCGAACTTGCTGCTGAATACAATGCAATTAGTGCGGATCATTTAATGGAGATTACCGAAAAAGGAATTGAAAGACTTGGTAAAAGTAATACTGTTGCTACCCTGCTTCCTGGTACTTCATTTTTTTTGATGAAAAATAATTATGCTCCGGCAAGGAAATTGCTTGATAATAATGTAATTGTAGCTCTTTCAACTGATTATAATCCAGGTAGTTCAAATACATATAATATGCAGATGATTATTAATTTGGCTTCCCTGTATTTAAAAATGGATATTGAAGAAATTATTAATGCTGTAGGAGTTAATGCTGCTAAAGCTGTTGATAGAAGCGATAGAGGAATAATAAAAAAGGACAAAAAGGCAGATCTGATCTTGCTTGATATACCAAATTATAAATATCTGGTTTATCAATACGGATTAAATAATGTTAAAATGGTTATCAAAAATGGGGAAAAGGTTGTTGAAAACAGAACCGATTATTTGTTTGGTGAAAGCTGATCCTTATTAAGAATTTTAAATATATTTTCATTTTCAAGTATTAATAACCCGATTCTTTTTCGGGACACTCCCTCCTTTAATATATAGGTAAAGGAGGGTGTGTTTTTTTTCACCTTGGAATCAAAATGCTTAAAACAGATTCCCGGGAAATTTTTTATGTTTTTTTCCAGTTCAACAAGGTGTGATGATAAAATGAATAAGCTGTTTGTCCAGTTGGTAAATCCCCCAATTACACGTTTTGTACCTTCAAAGGCATCATGAACATTTGTACCACGAAACAATTCATCAAGTAATACGAAAACTCTGTTGCTGCCTGATATTTTTTTTGAAATATATTTAACCCTTTTAACTTCATTATAAAAGTAACTGTATCCCATCTGTATATTATCCTGGGTATTAATATCACTAATAATTTCATCAAAGGAAGTCAATTTTAATGACTTTGCAGGAACACCAATACCCAGATGGGCAAAATAAAGACAGAGTCCGCATGATTTAAGGAAGGTGGTTTTCCCTGACATATTAGGACCGGTTAAAAATAGAAAATTGGTATCTTGGGTGAATTTAAAACTATTTTTTACAGGGCTGGATAGAAAAATATGATATAAATCTTGGGCTTCAAAATAAGGTTTTTCAGATTCTACAAAAGTTGGAAATGTTAGATTATAGTTTTGTATAAATTTAGAAATTGATATCAAAGCATCAAGTTTAAAAAATAATCTTATCATATCATGAATTTCATGAACCAGTTTGTGGCGAAAAATATGATCATATTTAAAAATTTCTATAAAAGATAATTTTTTATATTTTTTGTTATATAGTTTTGCGATAGCATCGATTTTTAAAAAATTGTAGATTTTAGTAGCTATATTTCTTATTAATTTCGGAGCATTATCCTCAATAGATTCATATATATCATACAAAAAATCCAGGAAATCTTTTAAAAAATATATTCCTTCTTTTATATATTCATAATGACTAAATAATCCGGAATCTCTATGGTTGAATCTGTATAAAGTTCCTTTTAATAGAATTAAAAGGTTGTTTTTGTTTTTAATAGGTTGAATTTTGGATTGAAGATAATTTTGAATAAAATATATTTGATTTTTGTGCAGGGTGATTCTCCAGCTGTTGTTCATAATGTATTTGAACAATTCCTGTGTTTCTACAATCTCTTTTTTGGTATTTTTAGGGCTGCTGAAGAATTTTCTCAACTGTTTTTCCCCGCCGGGTGTTAAAGTTAGATTAGCAATATCAAAAATAGAAACACCATTAAAATTTTCAAAAATTTCAAGATCTTTTAAAGTTTGTCTATCTATTTTCATAATTATCCTTTATATTATAAAATATTTGGGAGGATATGTAAATACAATAATATCGGTAATTAAAAAATTTAGCTGGTTAATTTTATTCTCATTTTATGAAATCTTTATAGTTATAATTAATCTTCGATGTAACCTATTTCTTCAAATTCTTTTTCCTTTAGCTTATAATCAATCTCTCTTCTGCTGCTTGATAATTCATAAACAAGTTTGATTTTAAATTCTTTCAGCCTGTTAAATCTTCCAGGTGAAAAATATGTAGCAACTATTGTATATTTATAGGGTCCTCTTCTTTTATCAAGGGCAATTTCGGTAATTTTTGAAAATTTGTATCTAAAATGATCATCTTCCATTTTTTTCATATCAGTTACAGCATTATTTAAAATATATTTTTCAATTCCGCTTATGGTTAGATAGTCATTTGTGTTATTTTGGATACCATTTTGTATTAAATATTGTATATCGTTATTTTCGGCATTAATAATTGTGAAAAACAAAAATACTGCTATAAAAAAACAAAATATTTTTTTCATTCTTCCTCCTTGTTTTTAAATTAATCTTTAACAAATTATATAACAAGTTACAAAAAATTAAATACAGAGGATTGAAAAACTCTTAAAATGATAGTAAATGGAGTTGAAATTGTTACATTACTTTTAGTGTAATTACTCGAAATATAAAATATTAAATAAATGATTTATTTTTGAATTTTATCCAGCAATTCTGGAAAATCTTCCCAGCTTTTCATAACAAAATCTGCATTATAGCTGCTGAGAGGTTCATCGTTATACATTTTGTACCTAATTGCAGAAGCTCCAATTTTTTTAGCCCCTTTAATATCTGTTCTGCCTATATCTCCTATGTGTAAAAGATGTTTGATATTTTTGCTGTTTCCCAAAACATTTAGAAACATTAACCTATGTGGCTTAGAACGGCCGATTTCATCCGAAAATGAAAAATTATCAAAATATTTCAGCAGGTTATGATTTGCGAGTATGTTTTTTAGATATTTGCCGGAGGTTAGAGCAGTATCAGAAATAATGAATAGCTTATAATTTTTACTGAGACGGGGAATTAAATCATATAATATATCTTCGGTTAAAGAAGGGGGGTACTTCAGTATTAGATTCGATATTTTCTTTATTAGATGATCAAGGTTTTTTATTTCTTCAACTTTTAATTTACTAAACAAGTGTTGCAAAATTTCTTTTGTAGTCAATGTTCTCTCTTCATTTTCCCAAATATCAACAAAATATTCCCAGGTTTCGTTTGTTTTTTGTATTAAGGTTTTTTTGTCAAAATTATAACCGAGGGTTTCAAGAAAGTTGTTTATAATAGTTAATCTCTTATTTTCTCTAATATCATGATCGGGACCCTTGCCTTCAAATAATGTATTCCAAAAATCAAAAGATATAAATTTTATTTTCATATTTAAATTTTAGGTCTATATTTCATTTTTGTCAATTATTACCTAAAGTTTGTAATAACCCTCCTCCTGTTTTGCATGTTTGATAAGTTTTTTATATGTATTATTTGATGATACCGTATTGCCGTCACCAATAACAATACATTTCTTTTTGGCTCTTGTTATAGAGACGTTTAACCTCCTTAAATCTTTTAGGAATCCTATATTGTTATTGTTATTACTCCGCACCAGAGTTAAAATAATTACTTCTTTCTCTCTTCCCTGAAAACCATCAACTGTATCTATTTCTATTTTGTCATTTTTTATCTGTTGGTTTATAAAATCTGTTTGATCCTTGTAAGGTGAAATTACTGCAATATCTTCTAAATTTATTCCGGATTGTTTAAATTTGTTTAGAAGATTAATAGCTATCTCAGCCTCATATTTGTTATAGTATGATTTTGAATCTTTTTTAGAATATTCTCTGCTTTTTTTATCCGCAGTATCAAGATAAATAAAAGGTTTATTCGGGGCAAATACATGTTTCTCATATTCTGCTTCAAAAGCAGGGTTTTTAATATTTAAATTTTCAAGAGTCCAGTTTTTAACCTCTTTACCGGCTTTTAACTGTCCGTTATAAAAATTTTCCGCTGAAAAGTTCATAATTGTTTTATTCATCCGGTATTGAATTTTTAACATAGATTTTATTTTATCTCCAAAAATATCAAGAAGTCTTTCAAAGATAGATTTGGACAAACCTTCAATTTTAGCTTTTTGATTTAGAATAGTAGGTGGGAGCTGCTTGTGATCTCCTGCTAGTATAAATTTTTTTGATTTAATAATTGGAATTAAGGAGGAAGGCTCACTTGATTGAGTAGCTTCATCATGAACCAGAAGGTCAAATTTCTTATCTTCTAAAAGTTCTGAACCGGCAGTAGAATTTGTGGTACAGATCACATCAGCTTTATCGAGAAGGTCGTTTATGGCTTCATTTTCCAGTTCATCAATTTTATCAAAATGATTATTAACTTTTTCTTGAATTCTTAACCAGTCGGCCATTTCTTTTATTTTCACATAAGGGACTCCCCTGCTGCCTTTTCCTTTTTTAGCCAGCTTCATTATTCTCTTATCGCTCATTCCACGCCTCCATCTTCCACTGGGATGTGTATAATTATCCTGTTGTTTCTTAAGTTTCATTGCTTTTTCTCTCAAAGATCTGGCCTTTTTGTATTTCGGGTGATCTTCAAGCATGTAGTCAAGGGTATGACCTCTTAAAATGGGAGTAACCCTTGCTGGATGTCCCAATCTTATCGTTTTTACATCTTTTTCAACCAGTCTTTGAACAATATTATCAACAGCCGTATTTGAATCGGCAGTTGCCAGTATTTCGGTTTTTCCATCTGCAGCCTGTTTGAGTATTTCTATACAGGTCATGGTTTTGCCGGTACCTGGTGGTCCGTGAATGAGAAAAAAATCTTTAGCGGCCAAAGCTGATTTTACAGCCTCTTTTTGTGAGTTATTCAATTTATTATTGAAAAAGTCAATATTTCTTTTTTTACCAAAATTAGGTTCTCTTAAACCCAGTAAAGAATTTCTTATTTTTTCAAACTTTCCTTTTAATTTGCTAAATCTAGAAAGAGAATCAAGCATTCTTTGAAATGTTATATCATTAACATATAAATCCATCCTGAGTCTTTTTTTGTACAGAAATTCTGGAGGTTTGTTATCAAATACCACGGTGATTGAATAATTTGTTTTTTCAATCACAGTACCGGTAGGATTATCATCTAATAGGGGATTTCTTTTACTCAACATTACTAGGTCTCCTATAGAAATTTCATTTTCGGGTAATTTTTCTCCCCTCCGCTGTCTCATAAATTTAATAAGAAATTTGTTTTTCAAACCGGTACCCTGATCTCTTCCTCTTAAATGTAGTATTGCTCTTCCCTTTTTTTCCCTTTGATGACCTGAAAGATTCCTGATTTCAGCTTCGTGCATACGCATTTCTTCTTCTCTTTCAAGCTGAACAAGTGATTTATAATTGGAAATATAAGTTGTTACTTTTTGTTCCTGCTTTTCTTTCTTTTTGCTAAACTCTTCTGCTGTTATTTCAAATCCAGCAATTGTATTATTTTTCATTACTTTAATTACTTTTTCCTTTATATTTTCATCGATTTCAACAATAGCAAAATTTGTCCTTATATTAATATTTCCTATTTGATTGGGTTCTATATCCGCTTCATTTATTAAGGCCCCAACAATATCACCGGGACCAATTTTTTTATTTATATTTCTAATCAATATTTTTTCCATACTATACCTCCTCTGTTGGATTTGTAATTATAAGAAATATTATTATAAATTCAATGTTTCTCTAAAATCAATAAAAATAGTTATAATATGAAACATTTTAAGTTTTTTAGGTGTCCTTTAATTAAAGGAGGAAATATATGAAAAACAATTTTAAGATATTTACAATTATTATATTTTTAATTTTTACAGGATGTATTTCTTTTTTGTCGGGTGGAATTAAAAATTCGGGACAAATAATTTCCAGAAATTATAATAAAAAAAATTTTAAAAAAATTAATGTATCCAATACAATTAAAATCAATTTACAACAAAAAGATTATTTCGACATTAAGGTAAAAATAGATAGAGCCTATATTGACTATTTTAATATTGATATTAAGGGGGACACTTTATATCTCTATCTTGATAGAAATATAAATTATAATAATCCGGACATTGTTGCTGATATAACTATGCCCGAGATTGAAAAAATAACTGCATCCGGAGTAAGTAAGATTACTATGAAAAAAATTATGCAAAGAAGAATTGATATAAAACTGAGTGGTGCAAGTGAGCTTGAGGCAGAAGTTGAAACAGATGTTCTTACTATTGAAGAATCAGGTGCAAGCAAATCTCAAATAACCGGGAAAACTGAAGAATTATACGTGGATCTAAGCGGAGTCAGTAAAAGTTATTTAAATAGGCTAAATTCTAAAAGGGTATATATTCAAATAAGTGGTGTAAGTGAATTGAAAGTGTTTGTAAAAGAGGCTATTGAAGGAAAAGTAAGCGGAGCAAGTGAAGTGAATATAGCTGGAAACCCCCAAAAACAAATATTGGAAAAAAGTGGAGTTTCTGATATCACTGTTAAGTGAATATTTATAGACCAAAAGGTTTAATTACTCTTTCAAGAAGTCCATGTACTTTTGATATGGTTACTCCGTAATTAGTTATTGGAACTTTTCTTCTATAACACTGATTTATTCTTCTTTTCATCTCTATACCGGTTAACATGCATGCTCCGCAGTGAATTACAAGTTTATATTTTTCAAGGTCTTCGGGGAAATCATGGCCGGAAGCTACATCTATGTCCAGTTTTTTCCCCGTATACTGCATAAGCCATCTTGGTATTTTTACTCTGCCAATATCATCTGATTGTATATGATGGGAGCATGCTTCAGCTATTAAAACCTTATCGTTAGTTTCAAGATGATCAATTTCTTTGGCTCCCTGAACTAATTTTTCAAGATCTCCCTTATATCTTGCAAAAGCAGTTGAAAAGGTAGTAAAGTTAATATCCTTTGGAACATCTGGAGAAACTCTTAATACGACCTGGGAGTCTGTAATAACCAGTTTTGGTTTTTTATCTATTTTATTAAAAACTTCTGCAATTTCTTTTTCCTTTACTGTAATAGCAATTGCATCATTATCCAGTATTTCCCTAATTACCTGTACCTGGGGAAGTATAAGTCTCCCTTTAGGAGCGGCTAAATCAATTGGTACAACTAGTACAACAAAATCTCCACCGCGAATAAGGTCTCCAATTATGACATTTTCCTTCTTAAAATATTTGGGAACTATAGATATAATTTTCTCTTTAAGAGAATCTATATTTTTATTTTCTTTTGCTGATATAGAAATAAATTGGAGATGATTGTTTTTGCAGAAATCAATATCATCTTTTGATGGAGGATTTAGATCGTTTTTATTAAATATTACAATAAAAGGTATATTCATTTCATCCATTTTATTAATAATGTCTTTTTCATATTTTTTTAATCCTTTTTCATCGGTTATAACAAGAGCAATATCGGATCGGAAAATGATTTTTTCGGTTGATTTAATTCTTTTTTCCCCTACTTCCCCCTCATCATCTATACCGGCTGTATCGTAAAATGTTACAGGTCCAATAGGTAGAAGTTCATAGTGTTTGGCAACCGGATCTGTTGTGGTCCCGGGCGTAGATGATACAATTGCAACATCCTGATTGATTAATGAATTTATAAGTGAAGATTTCCCTACATTTCTTCTTCCAATTATTCCTATTTTCAATCTTTCGCTTCTTGGAGCTTTAGAAGACATAATACTCCTTTCGTTTCTATGAACGGTAATTAATATAAATAAAATGTCAATGAAAATATTAAAAGTTTAATAATTGACATAGTAAATTAATTGGTTAAAATCAATTTAAACATAAAATATATTTAATAGGAGTTATTTTGATTGAAATATTTACTCTTGGAACGGGTTCAGCAGTTCCAAGCTTAATTAGAAATCATTCATCCACAGCGATAAGAAAAGAAGGGGATATCTATCTGTTTGATTGCGGTGAAGCTACCCAGCATCAGATACAAAAAGTTAAGTTAAAACATTCTAAATTTAAAGCTGTATTAATTTCCCATCTTCACGGCGACCATATTTTTGGTTTAATGGGATTTTTGTCAACACTATCTCTTAATGGAAGACAGAAGAAGTTAAAAATTTATGGGCCGGAAGGTATTAAAAAGTATATAAAATTTAATCTGAAGTTTATTCAGGGGAATATTATTTTTCCCCTGGAAATAATTGAAGTAGAATGTATGAAAGAATACCAGATTGATGAAAATGTTTATGTTAAACCCTTTAAACTGGATCACACAATCAAAACGTTTGGATATCTTTGGTGGGAGAAGGATAAACCAGGTAAATTTAATCTGAAAAAAGCAGAGAAGTTAGATATTCCCCCCGGACCTTTATACAGTAAATTGCAGAGAGGGAAAACAATAACAGTCAATGGAAAAACAATAAAACCTGATGATGTTCTGGGTAAGCCGAGAAAAGGAAAAAAAATTGGATATGTTCTTGATACACAGCCGTGTGAAAGTGCCGAAGATATCGCTGCAGAATCCGATGTTTTGATATTTGATGCTACCTATAAGGAAGAAGATAAAAAATATGCCAGAAGGGGAAAACATACCACCCAGCAGGAGGCAATTAATATTGCAAAACAGAATGAAGTAGAAAAATTAATTTTAACTCATTTCAGTCAGCGCTACATGGAAAAATTTAAAAATTATTTTGATGATTATTTAGAAATAATTTATGCATATGATTGTATGAAAATAAAATTATGAAAATATATGGTAGATTTCTTGGATCTTTTAAGAATAATTTTCTTATTTCTGAAACAAATTATTATAGATTAAAAATTCAGGCAGATGTCAAGCCTCATAATTTTGATATAATCGAGATTACGGGTTACAGGGATAAAGATTTTATTGTAGCAGAAAAAATCAAGATAATTAAAGAAGGTCAGGAAATTGGGGGTACGGAGAACTGGAAAAAAATAATATATGATACCGAAACTAAAGAAGAACATATTAAAATGCAAAAATCGATTCAGAAAATAAGAAATTTTTTCTTGAAAAAAGATTTTTTAGAGGTTTATACACCAATTCTAGTGAAATACCCCGCTATGGAACCCAATTTAGATTCTTTCGAAACTAAATTTGAGAAAAAAGAGAAATTGTACCTGCATACTTCTCCTGAATATTTTATGAAAAAACTTTTAACTGCAGGATTATACAGAAGAATTTTTGAAATAACACCTGTTTTTAGAAATAACGAACTGGGAAAAATGCATAATCCGGAATTTTTGATGCTTGAATGGTACAGAATGTTTAAATCATATGATGTGCTTATGGAGGATTTGCTTGAATTAGTTAGATACTTAATAGAAGACAGCAAAATTAATTATTTATCCCGTGAAGTTGATATTACTGATTATAAAAAGATAACTGTAAGAAAGGCTTTTCAAAAATATGCCGATATTGATCTGGATGATTTAATTAAAAATAGGGATAACTGGAAAGAAAAATTTTTTGAACTTATGGTAAATAAAATTGAACCTAACCTTGGGTGGAAACAACCGACGGTTCTCTATGAATATCCTAAAGAAATGGCGGCATTAGCCAAATTAAAAGAAACAGATAAAAGTGTTGCTAAAAGATTCGAGTTTTATATTGCGGGCATTGAGCTGGCAAACTGTTTTGAGGAGTTAAATGATCCCAAAAGACAGCTTGAAAGATTCAAAGAGCAAAAGACAGAAAGAGTTTCAGCAAAATTAAAGAACTATCCCATTGATAAAACCTTTATCAATGCTTTAAAAATTGGTATGCCCCCATCAAGTGGAGGAGCTCTGGGTCTAAATAGATTACTCATGATTATTTTTAACAAAAAAAATATCAGAAAAACTTTACTTTTTCCCTTTACCGATTTATAATAAATATAATAAACTTGATTTCGTTTTTAAACCTATAAGGGGGAGTCAATGAAAAGAAATTTTATTTTAGCTTTTATTCTTTTATTTAGTGTGTATTCAATTTTTTCTGCAGAACTGGACCCGATGTTAAATATGGTTAAAAATAAAACTGATAATTTCCAGGTATCAAAACAAAAGATTGAGAGAATAGCATCAAGTACGCTTCAGATGGAAACCGTTAATCAGCAAAAAGTTGTTAATTTAATTATGATGGTTGATGATATGAGTGTAGTAAACGAAATTGATTTCGATTATAGCATTATTTCTGAGGGAATAATTACAGCAAGGGTTCCAATTGATAAACTGCCATTTCTGGCTAACTCGGAAAAAATTAAATATGTAAAAACTTCTTTTAAGAGAAAACCGGTTAATGACATTGCTGTTCCAAAAATGAACAGTGATGATGTTCATAATCTTTCTGGATATCAGTATTACGGAAATGATGTTTTGGTTGGGGTAATTGATACCGGTATAGATCTTGATCATCCCGCCTTTCGAATTGATGGGAATGCTGCAAATGATACGAGAATACTTTATCTGTGGGATCAGACTGTAAGCGGCTCCGGAGTTTCAGTGGGAAGTTTCTCGGCTGCTTATGGCAGGGAATGGACATCCAGTGATATAAATGATGGAAGCTGCACCCAGATAGATTCTCATGGACATGGCACACACGTTGCCGGTTCCTTTGCTGGATATGACAGTAATTATACAAACAGGAAGGGAAGCGCAACAGAGGCGGATATTATTTATGTAAAAACCAGCGGTTCAAATATTATAGATGGCATAGAGTATATGAGTGAAAGGGCGGCTCAAATAGGGAAACCTATTGTTATAAATGTTAGCTGGGGATCACAGTATGGTCCACACGATGGTACAGATCCCGATCCCCAAGCTTTAAATTCAATTGTAAGCGATTCAAACGGTAATACAATAATAGTTTATGCAGCTGCTAATGAAGGAAATACAGGTGTTCACGGGTATAATGATTCAGTAGATACCTCTGGAGGGGAAATCGATTTTAATATAGGAAGTTATACCCCCGAAAGCGGTTCCAGTACCGATCATTTAAGATTTATGTTTTATTATGATTCTTCTGTAAGCACCGATATCAGAATAACCGATTCGGGAGGAAATACTACTTCCTGGTTTGGACCTACTAGCGGATATCATTCCGGAACTACCGGGGATGGAACGGGATATTATATAGAAAGCACCACCTCGGCTTTATCTTTTAATTCAAATATCAAAAGAATTTTTGTTTATCTGGGAGAGACCGATACTTCTAATGAATCAAATTATCCCAGGGCGGGAACTAACTGGAAGTTCGAGTTTAGAACATCTTCAAATACTACAAGAATTGATGGATGGCTGTATGATGATAATCTTGGAGGTCAGAATCAAAATCTTGCACAGTTTAGTGTAGCTGATATTCAAAGTATGACTTTGGGTAATGATGCATGTGCAGAAAATGTAATAACTGTTGCTGCTTATGTGTCTCGTTCAAACTGGACGGCTATAAGTGGAACCTTATCTTATGGATACAGCGAGAATGAAATTGCCCCGTTTAGTTCCCGCGGACCTACAAGAGATGGAAGACAGAAACCCGATATAACTGCTCCGGGTTCGATTATTTTATCAACAAAATCCTCTAATGATTCCGTTGGCGATGATTTTTTACCCTCCGATGGAGGAGAATACTATCGATACTTGCAGGGAACCAGCATGGCAGCTCCGCTTGCTTCGGGTGCTATTCTTCTTATGAAGGCGATGAATCCCGACTGGGATTATTCCGATATGCTCTCCTACTTTCAAACTCATTCCCAGGGAACCAGCCAGTATAGCAACCAGGGAAGCTGGACCAAGGAATGGGGATGGGGTGTAATAGATGTAACAGATGCTATCAATACGCAACCAATTGAAGATGATGAAGAAAAGTGGGCTAACTTAAATCAGAATTATCCCAATCCGTTTACTGACAAAACGAATATCTCAATAAGTTTAAAGAATACAGGTAAAATCAAATTGATGGTTTGTGACAGTAAAGGGCGTGTTGTTAAAATATTATTTGAAAAATATATTAAAACTTCTGAAGTAAATAAAATTATACAGTGGGATGGTAAAGATGAATCAAATACTCCTGTATCAAACGGAATTTATTATGTAGTTTTAGAAGTGAATGATAATAAATATATAAAAAAAATGGTTCGAATAAAATAAGAAGAAATACAAAGTTAAAATTTAATTTTTATTAAAATTTTATGATTCTAAATTTTTAATTATAATTATAAAAGAAATATCTGATTGTTATTAAAAATTATAGATAGTAACATTAGGTAAATATTTTATCCACTATAGGTTGATAAATTCTTGCCTAACACTTTCATTCTTTTCTTTTAAGCATATATGCTTAATCTGATCATATTCATTATACTAACATCGATAGCTAAATGGACTACCTGATTTTAATAAATTTAATTATTATATTAGCAGTGAAAATTTTTATTTGAAAAACATTTTTTGCAACATTTTTATTTTTGATCGTATAAATTATTGAATATTCATTAATAATACATTATCATCGATTTACTAAATTTCTTAAGAGGGTAAGATGGTAATTTTAATAAGTGAAAGGAGAAATATGAGAAAATTATCTTTAATAGTTCTAAGCATTGCTCTAATGCTTACTGTAATAACAGCTCAACCTAACAAGAAACCGGGGGGATTAACCAGAAGTTTAAAAGATAATATAAAAGTTGAAAAAAAGAATGAAAGTTACCCTATAGATCCACGTTCCCTTCCGTTTATACATGAACAAAGAAAAAAACTGCTTGAAAAATATGGTAGTTTTGAAAAGATGATGGAACAAACAAAAAGTAATAATATTCAAGCAAGTCAGGGTATCATGGCTGTTCAGGAAGGGGATACAGAACAGTTATGGGCCTATAATATGGAAACCGGTTCCTATGAACAGGTTTCAGCAACCTGCAGGGGAGTAGGTGAAAATGTATATGTTATGGTGGAAGATGCTAAATGGGATGATGGAACAGTAAATCAGACCATGGTGGATAATTTTATTGCAGCATTTGATGATGACTCCAATAATGTATTAAATACTCCTTCCGATTATACTGATGGGGATGCTCCGAATGGTGATGGAATTTATGGACTTGATACATATTATTTTGGAGATCCACCTGATGTTGATAATGATCCTAAAATATGTATTTTTCTACTGGATATAAAAGATGGTTATACTGGTTCAGGAGGATATATTGCTGGATATTTTGATCCTACAAATGAATCATCTGACTCTAATAGTAATCAGAGAGAGATGTTGTATGTGGATGTTTATCCTGCCGACCCAACTTCATTAAATACTTTAGGAAACACGGTAGCCCATGAGTTTCAGCACCTGATTCATTTTAATCTCGATTATGATGAGACGAGCTGGGTAAATGAAGCCTGTTCGGAATTTGCTGGCTGGATGACAACAGGAAGTGCAAGGTCGAATTATCAATATTCAAGTAATTCAAATGATCCCCTTGCAAGCTGGGGGCAGCAGTTAATAGATTATGACCAGGTAAGTTTGTTTTCGGTATTTTTTGCCGAAATTACCGGAAACTCTACAAATATCCGTGAACTTGCCCAGGATACTCTTAATGGCAGGGATAGTGTTGATTCTGCTCTATCCGATCTGGGAAGTTCTGAAACATTTAATTCTTTATTTGAAAAATGGTATATTTCCAATTATCTTGATGAGCCTTCATCGGGATATGGGTATAATTTTATAGATTTCACTACTATGAAAAATTTCCAATCTCATACAACTTTTCCTGCCAGCAATTCTGATGTGAGCTTAAACAGTACAGGAACACAGTATATAAGATTTACTGAAGGTAATGATTTGAGTCTGAACTTTAATGGTGATGATTCTGGCAGTTTTACCGTATATACAATAAAAAATTCAATTGATATGACCCCTCAGGTTGAAAAAATTAGTCTTGACGGGGTTAATGATTTTAGTCAAACTTTTGATAATTATGGAGATACTTATTCTGAATTGATTCTTGCCGTGACTAATTTAGGTTCTTCTTCTACAACATTTTCTTATGATGCGGATGCTACCAGCATAGGTACCGAAATTGCATATGATGATGGTACTCCTGATGAAACCAGTGATGGATATACTTATCTAACAATAAGCGACGGCCAGGGATTTGGAGTGAGATTTACTCCTGAGCAATATCCTGCAAAGGTTTTAAAGGCGAAATTATATACATTAGGAAATAATGTATCCTTTGATGTGAAAATTTGTGATGATAGTGGAACAGATGGAAAGCCCGGAGATGTTCTGGCTTCTAAGAGCATTACAGTTGAAAGCAGTACACAGGACTGGGTGATGGTTACTTTTGATACTCCAGCTGTAATTGATAGCGGAGATTTCTACGTAGTAGCTACCGTTCCAGGTTCTGATGGGGAGGCTTTTGCCCATGATTTCAGTTCAGAGTTTGATGATCGATCCTGGTTTTACACTTCAAGTGACGGATGGATGAAAAATTCAGATTTTTTCTCACAAACTTCGGATTATCAGGAATATGCCGAAGCAGAATGGATGTTTAGATCAGTTGTTGAATATGTTGATTTAGAAGTAGACCCTATTGCAGATTGTAGTCCCGGTTCAACCGTAACCGTTAGCTGGAGTTCTGCAGGAAAAGATTACAGTTACCAGATTCAAAAAAATGTAAATGATACAGGATGGACCGATGTAGGAAGTTCTACTACGGGAACTTCCCAGGATATAACATGTGATACTGTTGGAAGCTGGAATGTTAGGGTAGTGGCCAGCAAAAACGGTACAAGTATTACCTCAAATGAAGAAAGCTTTTCTGTTAGTTCGGTGCAGGATTTATCATCGGGACCGGCTATTACAAGAGTGGTTAATGACTCGGATACTTTTTTAATTCTTAATGATAATTTAAATGTTGAATGGACAGATTCTAATGATAACACACAGTATAATTACAGCTATGCTGTTTCAAATACATCTGAAACACCATCAAGTTTCACCGATACACAGAGCGGCAGCAACGATTATTTCGAATTATCAAGCTCTGATGGTGATTATCCATCCGAAGGCGGAAATTACTGGCTTCATATTAAATGCGTAAACAGTGCTGATTCCAATGATTATAGAATATTTTCCACATCGTTTAATATTGTTGAATTTAAACCTGTAATACTTCCTAATATTATAGATGATGATTATGTAACAATTTTAATTGCAGCTAAAGGTCTTACAGCCGATGATAAAGCATTAAATGATCTCTTATATGTTACTGATGAAAGCACTACATATAATGATTTAAGAGCTAATTCTGCCGGTAATTTTTATTCACAAACAGATTTTAATACAACAGAATTTTTATCAACAACCACATTTAATCTTTATTGCAGTCACAGTAAATTAACAGGTGATGTAGCTGTCGATATAAGCAATGGTTCCTTAACATATCAAATTGTTAATATTAAGGAAAATCCTTATGCAGTTGATAGAAGAGTTAAACTGATCTCTGAAAGGGATAAAAAGGTATCTGTAATAAGAGTAAATTATCCGGAACTTGCAGGTGTAAGCGATGTTCAGGGTAGAATTTATCATATAGGAAAAATAAATAATGATACTGTTAATTATGATCCTTCAAAAGGCTATAAGCTTCAAAAATGGACCGGGAATAAATGGAAAGATGTATCAGCAATTGATGAATCGGGATATTATGCAGTAGTAACAGGTAGTTTAGTTCCAAAAGTTGACAGAACCAGTCTAAACCAGAATTATCCTAATCCATTTAATCCGGAAACAAATATACCTATAACTATAAAAGAAGCAGGACATGTAAAATTATCAATATATGATAGCAAAGGTAAGCTAGTAAAAGTACTTCTTAATAGATATATCTCTTCACCTGTAAAAAATAAACCTATTCACTGGAACGGTAAAAATTCAAGAGGAAGAAATGTATCAAGTGGAGTGTATTATGCAGTACTTGAAGTAAATGGTGAGAGATATATGAATAAAATGGTAATGTTAAAATAATATAAGCAAAGGAGATATATATGCGTAGACTAGTAAAATATATTGGAATTTTAATATTTACATTTATGTTGATATCTTGTGGTGGGGGATCCGACAGTACCGGTCCCAGCGAATCTATCAGCATTGACTCCCCGAATGGAGGAGAAAGCTGGCAGATAGGAACAACCCATACTATATCATGGTCAACAAATATCGATGAGAATGTTAAAATTGAACTTTTAAAAAGTAACAGTGTTGTAAAGACGATTGTCGATTCTACATCAGGAAGTTATTCCTGGCAAATTTCAGAAAATATAATACCTGCTTCAGATTATAAAATTAAAATTTCGAGCGTGGATAATTCAGGTATTTATGATACCAGTGACAATACTTTCACAATTGAAGGGGTATCGGCAAGTACACTTATTGAAGAAGGCTGGATCGCCTTTGATTCCGGAAATTATGAGGAATCATTAAGCAGTTTCCAGGAGGCTGTTAATAAGGATAGCAGCATGAAAGAGGGCTATATAGGTGTTGCTGTCAGCTATTTAGAGTCCAGCAGCCATACAGAAACTGAAGCTGAAACCGTTTTGGAAAGTAATGTAATATCCTCGGCAAGTGGAGATGATCTAACAGCAGCTCAGGCGATTCTTCTGGGAATAAAGATGAAGGATATAAGCAATACCAGCTATATTTATGATGGGCTATATACAAATGGGCTGGACGGTCTTTCAAGCAGCTGGAATTATTTTATAAATTTGAATATTGATTACGGGACAAATATAAGTTTGGATTATCTAAAAGGGTATATGATAAATCTATGTCTTGGAGAGGTACTGATAAGAGAAAATAGTTATCTATCAGATGCCAGAACCGCCGTGGATAAAGTCCTTAATTACAGTAATTTCTCTTCGTTGCCAGCTGATGTACAAACAAGAGCAAATGAACTTGACAGCCAGCTGGAAAATGCGGGATATTGAGAGGTTTCCCCCTCTCTTTCCCATTTTCTTCATATATAATGGGGAAAAATGATAGAATTAATAATTTTTGATTTTGATGGAACTTTAGTTGATTCGATGTGGGTCTGGCAGGAAGTTGACAGACAGTTTTTAAAAAACCGAGAAATTAAAGTTCCTCAAAATCTGCAAAACAATATATCTGGATTGAGTTTTACTGAAACGGCTTATTATTTTAAGGATAGATTCAATCTTGATGAATCTATTGATGATATTAAAAAGGAATGGTTAAGTTTAAGTAAAAAACTTTATCGTACTAAGGTCTCTTTTAAAAAAAATGCTATAAAAATTATAAAATATCTCTATAAAAAAAATAAAATAATATGTATTGCAAGTTCAAATCATAAACAAATTATAAATAGTTTTCTAAAACAAAAAAAGATAGATAGATATTTTAAAAAAGTTATTACCGGATGTGAAGTTGAAAAAGGAAAGAATTCTCCAAATATTTATAGACAGATTTGTAAAGATTTAAATGTTGAATATAAAAATATATTATTGATTGATGATATAATGGAAAGTATAAAAACTGCTTCTTCTCTGGGGATAAAAACCGCCGCAATTTTTGATAAATATACTTATAAGGATGAAAATCTCGAAGGAAAGGCAGATCATTACATTTATGATTTAATTGAAATAAAGGACATTTTAGGTAATTATTCTAGTGGGGGATAGCTTCTTTTTGTTCTGTAATATGATTAATATATTCATAACCAAAAAATAGAATCAGTAACAAAGATATTGTTATTCCTATTAATATAAGTTTGTTGTTGTGTTTTTTAATTTTTGCTGTTAAATAGAAATAAAAATAAAATGGTATAAATAGCAATTTTTTAATTTTTTTTGAATTATCTTTTTGTGCATTTACAAGGATCTGTAAATAAAAGAATATAAAAGCTATTATGGAAATAATTAAAAAATAAAGTGAGTTATCCGCAAATAATTGCTCTTTCATATTTAAAAATTATAATCAAAATATATTAATAATCAAGCTTGAATTGACATATGTTAATATTTGTTATATTATTTGGTTATGAAAATGGAAAAAATTAATCGGTACTTTCACAATATTGGAAATTTCGCAATTTTTGCCAGAAAAGCCTATAAATCGGTATTTCCCTGGCCTAAATTTAAAAATATTTTCAAAGATTTATATGAAATGAGTATCAAGTCCTTTCCTATTGTTGCCTTAACTTCATCTTTTATGGGATTAATAATGACATATCAGCTTATTTATGAATTGAGGAAGTATGGGTTGGAGGTTAATGTAGGGGGAATTGTCGGTGTAGCGGTTACAAGAGAACTCGGTCCCGTGTTTGCAGCTTTGATTCTGGCAGGTCGTTTAAGTTCAGCAATTGCAGCTGAAATTGGATCAATGAAAATATCAGAACAAATTGACGCCTTAAAGCTGATGTCGGTTGACCCATTAAACTATCTTGTTGCTCCAAGATTGATAGCAGCTATTTTAATGGTTCCTTTACTGACAGTTTTTGCAGATGCCATTGCAATTTTTAGCGGCTTTTTGGTTTCTTATAATATTTTAGATATGAGTTTGCTTCGATATATAGATAAGATTCAGTTTCATGTAGTTACTATGGATATTTTATCGGGATTAATAAAAAGTTTATTTTTCTCGCAGGTTATTGTAATGGTGGGTGCTTTTTTTGGTTATACAACCGAAGGTGGAGCTGAGGGAGTTGGAAAATCTACCACAAATGCGGTGGTTTATGCTTCAGTTTTAATTCTTTTAGTTGATTATTTTCTAACTGCATTATTTTTTGGATGATATTATGATTAAAGTAGAAAATTTACATAAATCGTTTGGTAAAAATAAAGTTTTAAATGGAATTGATTTGACATTTGAAAAGGGAAAAATTACTACGATAATAGGCCAGAGCGGTTCAGGAAAAAGTGTGTTTCTTAAACACCTTGTGGGTTTATTTAAACCCGATATGGGGAGAGTATATGTTGATAATCAGGATATAACAGATATTGAAGAAGAAAAAATGAAAAAAATACGAGAAAAGTTTAGTTATTTGTTTCAGGGGGGAGCTCTATTTGATTCATTAAATATTCTTGAGAATGTTGCATTTCCTGTAGTTTGGGGGACCAAAAAGAATCCTGAAGATTATGATATTAAAGAAAAAGTTAAAGAAGTGCTTGCCCGTGTCGGTCTTAAAAATATCGAATATAAAAAACCTTCAGAATTAAGCGGGGGGATGAAAAAGAGGGTTGCTCTTGCACGTGCAATAATAAAAGAACCTGAGTATATCTTATATGATGAGCCAACAACAGGACTGGACCCAGTTATGTCAGCAACGATTGATGATATTATTTTGAAACTAAATAGGGATTTAAATATTTTAACAATTGTAGTTTCTCATGATATGCAATCTGTTTATAAAATATCAGATACAATATGCATGCTTTATGGAGGTAAAATTGTTTTTGAGGGTACAGAGTCACAAATAAAAAAATGCAAAGATAAACATGTAAATAATTTTATAAACAGAATGTCAATTAATAGTTAAGGAAGGTGGAAGCAATGACAAAGGAAAAAAAGTGGGGGATTTTTGTAAGTATTGGTGTAATTCTTTTGTTTTTGGTATTTTTTTTATTTGGTGAAGTTAAACTTTTTAGAGAGGGATATAATATATATGTTAAATATAATTTTACCGGAGGGCTAAGTGAAAATGCTCCCGTTAGATTGGCAGGAGTAAATGTTGGAAATGTAGAAAAAGTAAAAATGCAGTATACCCAGAAAGAGCAGGTTTATATTCTTGTTAAATTATGGATTAAAGAGGATATAAAATTTAGAGAAAATGCGAGATTTTATATTAATACCCTGGGACTTTTGGGTGAAAAATATGTAGAAATTTCTCCTGGGAGTAGTAAGGCGCCTTATTTACCTGAAAATGCAACAGTAGTCGGGGTGGACCCATTAAGTACTGAAGAGCTGTATTCAAAGGGAAAAGCACTTGCAGATGATCTGCAGGAAATCCTGAAAACCTTAAGAAGACTGTTAAATGAAGAAACTTTTGAGGTGTTGGTAGATTCATTTAAAAGTGTGGAAAATGTTATGAATCAGCTGGATATAATGTTAAAAGAAAATAGATCAAATATCAAAAGAACAACTGATAATTTTAGAAAAAGTTCGGAATCTCTTCCAGAAATTGCCGGTAATTTAAGAAATATCTCAGATGAGCTGGATAAAGGATTTGAAGGAAAATCACAGAAAATAAGTAAAATAATTGAAAATGTTGATAAAATTGCCAGAAATTTGGAAAAATTAAGCAAAAATATGGAAGAAATGGGTGAAGGTAAGGGAACTGCGGGGAAATTAATGAAAAATGAAGAAGTATATAATAATATAAATGAAGCAAGCAAAGAGTTAAAAGATTTAATTGAAGATATAAAGAAAAATCCAAAAAAATATTTTGAATTAAAAATATTTTAATATGGCTAAAAAAGAAAAAAAAGTTTATATATGTAATAATTGTGGGAAGGAATACAGCCGGTGGTTGGGAAAATGTCAGGAATGCGGCATGTGGGGCACTGTAGAAGAACAGATTGTTATTAAGGGAAAGAAAAGAAGCAGCTCCCCATCAAAAAATAAAAAATCCATGGGGATAAAAAGACTTGATGAGATTGATTTTAGTGAAAACAAGCAGATTTATTCAACGGGGATTTCGGAACTTGATAGAGTGCTGGGCGGTGGATTCTTTCAGAAAAGTATATTGCTTCTTTCTGGAGATCCTGGGATTGGAAAATCAACCCTGATGCTTCAGGCGGCCGATTCTTTGATTAAAAATGAACATAAAGTTCTTTATATTTCTGCAGAAGAAAGTGTAGAACAAATTAAGAAAAGATCTTTAAGACTTGATGTTTCGCAGGATTTAATGTTAACTAACGAAGATAGATTAAACAAAATAAATAATTTAATAAAAAAAAGCGATTCAGATTTTGTAATAATTGATTCAATTCAAACTATATATGATGAAAAAGTTGACAGTATAGCCGGTACCATTAGTCAAATAAAAAATGCAACAATTAGTTTAAGAGAGATAGCTCATGATTATAACAAGGTGGTTTTAGTTATTGGACATGTAACGAAGTCGGGTAACATAGCCGGTCCTAAACTTCTTGAACATATGGTAGATGTGGTATTATTTTTTGAAGGAGAGCAAAAGAAACACTGGAGAATTTTGAGAAGCCAAAAAAATAGGTTTGGTTCAACAAGAGAAATAGGTGTTTTTGTAATGAAAGAAGAGGGGCTTATTGAGGTATCCAACCCTTCTACTTTTTTTATGGAAAATGTTCCCGATTTGTCCGGCAGCGCAATGGTATCAATAATTGAGGGAATGAGACCAATATTTTTGGAAGTTCAGGCTCTCGTTAGTAAATCTTTTTATTCAATGCCCCAGAGAGTAGCTAATGGAGTAAATATAAAATTATTAAATATTATTTTAGCTATAATTGAAAAAAGATTAAACTACCAGGTTGGGAAATACGATGTATTCTTGAATATTGTTGGAGGTTTTAAAATCAGAGAACCAGCAGTTGGACTTGGGATGGCAGTAGCTATTATATCATCTCTTTTAGATAAAAATATTAAGAAAAATTCAATATTTATCGGAGAACTTGGTTTGTCCGGAGAAATTAGAGCTGTTCCCCTGATTAAAAAAAGGGTTCGAGAAGCAGCAAAGATAGGTTATGAAAATATTTTTATTCCGAAAATCAGTTTGAAAAATGATTATAAGGATATTAAAATATATAAACCCAAGACAATTACAGAACTTGTCGATATAATATTTTAAGGAGTAATATGAATTTAGGTGCAGTTATTCTCGCCGGTGGTTCGGGCAGAAGAATGGATTGTAATATAAAAAAACAGTATCTTAAGATAAATGGAGAATCAATTTTTATTATAAGTTTAAAAAAACTTTTGAATATAAAATCAATTGATCAATATGTTCTGGTAATTCCAGAAGAAGATAAAAAATTTGTTAGCAGAATTTTAAAAGAAAATAATATTAAAAATGTTAAAATAGCTTATGGTGGAAATAGAAGACAGGATTCTGTAGTAAATGGGCTAAAGATGCTGAAGTCTGTTGAAAGTGTTTTGATTCATGATTCAGTTAGACCTTTTTTTAAAGAACAGTTGATAAACAAAGGGATTAAGCAATTAAGAAATTATAGTGCTGTTATTCCTGCTATACCCCTAAAGGATACAATAAAAAAGGTGGAGAATGGAGTTGTTTCTAAAACCCTAGATAGATCAAAGCTTGTAGCAGTTCAAACCCCTCAATTTTTTGATTACAAAGAACTTCTCAATTTGTATGAAAAGTTTAATAATATAAATTTTACTGATGATTCCTATCTTTTTGAGTTGAAAAATAAAGAGGTTTCAATTATAATGGGTTTAGAGGAAAATATTAAGATCACAACCCCTGTTGATTATGAGATAGCTAAAATGCTTGTTAAAAAAGGTAAAGTTAATGTATAAAATTGGAATAGGTTATGATTCACATAAAATTGATAAAAATGAAAAACTTTTTTTGGGCGGGGTTAATATTAACTGTTCTTTTGGGTTAAAGGGACATTCAGACGCAGATGTTTTAATACATGCTGTTATAGATGCTCTACTTGGGGCCTGTTCCCTACCCGATATCGGTAAACTTTTTCCAGATACCGATGAAGAATTTAAAGATATTTCAAGCTTAAATCTGTTGGAACGAGTTAAAAAAAAGATAACAAAAGATTTTAATATTATTAATATCGATTCTGTTATAATTGCAGAGGTCCCCAAAATTGCTCCTTATTCAGAAAAAATGAAACAAAACATAGCTGATGTTCTGGAAATTGAAACTAATAATATTAATATTAAGGCAAAAAGCAATGAAGGTATGGGATTTATAGGAAGAAAAGAGGGGATCGCTTCTATTGTTAATGCACTTGTCAGGGAGAAAAAATGCTAATTTTAATAGTCGATGATGATGAACATATCCGCCGTTTTTTTTGTGAAATTTTGGATATGAAAAATATTGATTATAAAATTGCTAGCAATGGAGAAGAAGCTTTCGAATTTTTAAAAAATAATAGATTAAAATTTGATTATATATTTCTTGATTATTCATTACCGGATGAAGATGGTATTTCGGTTGCTAAAAAAATAAAAAACAATGATCAAAATATTAAAATTATTCTTTTTACAGGTTGGAATAAAGAGAAATTTGATCAAAAAGATTTAGAATTGTTTGATGGTTTTATTAAAAAACCCTTTAATATGGGTGAAATATTAGAAATTATAGAAGAGAATGATGGAAAAAATTGAAGTTAGACTTGATGTTTTTGAAGGTCCGTTAGATTTGCTTCTTTATTTAATAAAAAAAAATAAAATGGATATTTATGATATAAAGATTTCGATTATTGCAGATCAATATATAAAATATCTCAACACCATGAAAAAGCTTAATATGGAGATTGCAACTGAATTTATGGTTATGGCATCAACTTTAATGTATATAAAATCCAGGATGCTGCTTCCAGTAGAGAAAGTATCAGAAGATGACATTGATGTCGAAAACCCTGAAGATGCACTTGTAGAAAAACTGGTAAAATACAAGATATACAAAGAGGTAGCCAAAAAGTTTTCGGATCTGGAAGATAATATGATACATGCCCACAAAAGGGATACCAGTAAAGATGTTGCTAAATATACCCAAAATAAATATTTTTTTGATTTTTCCTTTTATGAAATGCTGGGATATTATAAAGAACTTATGAAAAAACAGAATGATACCAGTTTTCATCAAGTTATTAAAGATGATTTTACAGTTGAAGAAAAAATTAATTATTTTAAAAAGTTTTTTAAAGCCAAGGATAGTATTACAATGACAGAAATAATAAAAAAAAGTAATTCGAAAATGGAAGTGGTTGTTTATTTTCTTGCGATATTGGAGCTTGCAAGATTAAAAATATTAAAAGTTAAACAAAGTAAAGCATTTGGAGACATATGGATTTACAGGAATTCAAACCAATAATAGAAGCCTTAATATTTACCTCTCCTTCTCCCATCAAACCACAAAAAATTGCTGATATAGTTGATGAAGAAGGGATAGGGAAGCAAAGTATTAAGGATATGATTGAAGAGCTGAATGAAGAGTATGAATTAGAAGACCGGGGGTTTAAAATTTATAAGATGGCTGGAGGATATGAATTTAGGTCCAATCCCGAATATGGAAAATATTTAAAAAAACTATTCAGCATAAAAAAAGATTACAAGCTTTCCAAATCAGTACTTGAAACCCTTGCAATTGTTGCCTATAACCAGCCTGTAACCAGAATGGAAGTAGAAATGGTTAGAAATGTTGATTCCACCTATGTTCTCAACAAATTAATAGATCTGGAAATGATAAAAGTTGTTGGGCAAAAGGATTCTCCGGGAAGACCCCTTTTGTATGGAACTACTTCAAAATTTTTAGAATATTTTGGACTTGATTCTCTTTCTGATTTACCGGAATTGTCTGAAATTGAGGAAGATATAGGATAATATGAAGCTAATAAAGTTTGTTGCAGCATCAACTTCCTTTTCCAGAAGAGATGCCGAAAGGCTTATTAAAAATTCAAATATAAAAGTAAATGGAGAAGTCGCAGATAGCTTTATTAGACAAATTGATCCTGACATTGATAGGGTTGAAATAAATGGAGAAATAATTACAAAAAACACTAAAAAATATTTCAAATTTTATAAACCCGAAGGATATGTTTGTTCTAAAGATGATAAACATTCAAAAACGATATATAATTTTATTGGAAGCGAGTATTTGAAATATACATATGTCGGAAGGCTTGATAAAGATAGCAGCGGACTGTTGCTTTTAACAAATGATGGAGATATGATTTATAAATTAACCCATCCCTCAAATGAAGTATCCAGAGAGTATATAATTCATACTGAAGTTGAATTATCAAGTAGTGAAATTCAAAAAATGAAAAATGGAATAAAGGATAAGAAGGATTTGCTTAAATGTGATAGTGTAGAAACAAAAAACCATAAAAAATACAGATTAAAACTTCATACTGGAAGGAAAAGGGAGATAAAAAGGATGATAAGATATTTTAATAATGATGTGACAAAATTAAAAAGGATTTCTTATGGTCCTATAACTCTTGAGGGCTTAAATGAGGGAATGATAAAAGAATTGTCTGAAAGCGAATTTAGGAAATTGAAGGAAATATGAATATGATGGATTTTAATATTAAAAAGATATGTGTGGGAGCTGTTGGTACAAATTGTTTCATAGTGTATAAAGGAAGCAAGTGTTTTGTATTAGATCCCGGTGGTGGATTTGAGAAAATAAAAAAGGTTATTGAAGAAAACAATTTGAATCTATCTATGATTATTAATACCCATGGCCATTATGATCATATTTGGGCAAATAAAGAACTGGCTGAATATTTTGATATTCCGATATGGATACATTCTAATGATAAGGAAATGTTAACTGATCCTGAAAAAAATGCATCAATTTTTTCTGCTAAAAAGATAACATCGCCTAAAGCAAAAAATACCTTATCAAATGGAGATAAATTTAAATTTGGTGATTCCTGTTGGGAAATATTACACACACCAGGGCACACAAAAGGTTCAATCTGTATAAAGAACAAATCAGAAAAAATTTTATTTACAGGAGATACCCTCTTTAAGCAGGGCTGGGGAAGAACAGATTTACCCGGTGGCAATAATGAACAAATGAAAAAATCTCTATTAAAGCTGATTAATTTAAAGGATAATTATAAATGTTACCCCGGACACGGTCCGGATTTTATGCTTAATAATAGAAAAGAAGAGTTAAAAACTATGCTAAATAATTTTAGCATTTAAAAAAGGAGGGGATATGGGAATTAAAATTGGAATTAACGGTTTTGGAAGAATTGGAAGGTTAGTTTTTAGAAGAATTGTTGAAAATTTTGATAATATCGAGGTTGCAGCAATAAATGATCTTGCTGATAATGAGACTTTGGCTCATTTGTTAAAATATGATTCGGTTCATGGGAAATTTCCCGATAAAATTGAAATTGAAGGAGAATACTTAAAGGTAGGCAATAGAAAAATCAAGATGTTATCCGAAAAAGACCCTGAGAAGTTACCGTGGAAAAAAATGAAACTTGATTTTGCTGTAGAAGCAACTGGTTTGTTTCGTGATAGGGAGGGGGCCACTAAACATCTGAAGGCAGGAGCTAAAAAGGTGGTTATCACTGCCCCTGCAAAGAATCCCGATAGGACTGTAGTTATGGGTGTTAATGAAGAAACAATTACCGGAAATGATAAAATAATTTCCAATGCTTCCTGTACTACAAACTGTCTTGCGCCTGTTGCGAAAATATTGCATGAAAATTTTGGAATAAAATCAGGATTTTTAAATACTATACACTCCTATACAACTTCACAAAATATTCTTGATGGCCCACATAAAAAAGATATGAGAAGAGCAAGGGCAGCTGCAGTTTCAATTATTCCGACAACCACCGGGGCTGCAATAGCTACAACAAAAGTTTTACCCGAATTAAAAGGAAAAATGGATGGATTTGCTCTACGGGTTCCCACGCCGGATGGTTCTATAATTGATTTTACAGCAGTTCTAAATAAGGATGTTACTGTAGAGATGGTTAATAATGCTATGAAGAACGCTGCCGAAAATGAATTAAAAGGTGTTCTTGAGTATAGTGAAGAACCCCTGGTATCAATAGATATCGTGGGAAATCCACATTCAAGTATATTTGATGCTCAATCTACTATGGTAATGAATGAAAATACCGTTAAAATTCTTTCATGGTATGATAATGAATGGGGTTATTCATCAAGAGTTGTCGATTTAATCCAGTTTATCTATAATAAATTTTAAGAGGGAAGATTATGATTGGACACAACCTTTCAAAAATAAAAACAGTGAGGGATTTTGATTTAAATGGCAAAAAAATATTTTTAAGGGGTGATCTGAACTGTCCCATAGAAAACAATGTCGTCAAAGATGATACCCGAATTGAGGCTCTTCTGCCCACAATCAAATATATTATTGAAAACAATGGACAAATCGTTCTTGTTTCTCATCATGGAAGACCTCATGGAGAGTATATTGAAGATCTTTCTTTAAAACCGGTAGCCCGTCGACTTGAGGAAATTTTAGATATAGAAGTTTCTTTAGTTGACTGCCGGCTGGATGATAAAAAAATACAGGAGATTTATGAAAATAATCAGAAAGTAACGATGCTTGAAAATATAAGATTTTGTCCGGAGGAGAGAGAGGGTGACAGAAAATATGCCAAAAAAATGTCCAAAATAGCAGATATATATATAAACGATGCCTTTGGAACCTGTCACAGAAAACATTTATCTACTTTTTTTATAGTGCAGTATTTTGAAAAGAAAGGAATTGGACTCCTTGTAGAGAGGGAACTAAAGACCTATGCTGATGTACTTGAGAATCCCAGCCATCCTTTAATAGTAGTAATGGGTGGATCAAAGGTAAGCGATAAAATAAGAGTTATAAAAAACATGATGTCTTTTGCTGATACTTTCCTTATTGGAGGGGGAATGGCTTATACATTGATGAAGGTTAAAGGATATGATATAGGCAATTCACTTTTTGAAAAAGAAGTATATAATGTTGCAAAAGAAACAATAGAATATATAGAAAATGATGGTGTAGATTTTATACTCCCGCAGGATCATCTTATAGTAAAAGATATTGACAAACCTGAAAATAAAAGGTATAGTAGGCAAATCCCTGAGGGTTGGATAGGTGTAGATATCGGCCTTAAAACTATAGAAAATTACCGCAAAGTTATTTTAGAGGCCGGAACCGTTATATGGAACGGTCCGATGGGGATATTTGAAAAAACTGAATATGCTGAAGGAACAAAATTGATTGCAAAAGCAATTGCAGAAACATCTGCATTTACTGTAGTTGGTGGAGGAGATTCTGGAAGAGCAATTAGAAGTTTTAATTTAAATCAAAAAGTTGATTTTGTTTCTACAGGAGGAGGAGCGTCATTACGATTGTTAGAAGGATACGGCCTTCCCTGTGTAGAAATTCTAGAAGAAAAGTAATAAATTGGAGGTGTAAAAGTAGATGTTAATAACATTATTAAAAATTATTCATATTATTTTAGCTTTACTTATAATTTTAATTGTTTTGGTTCAGGAAGGAAGCGGACAGGGCCTGGGCAGCGGCTTTGGTGGAGCTGCTTCAGATAAATTGTTTTCCAGTTCCGGTGGGAAAAACTTTTTAACAAGGGCTACAACGGTTTTAATTATTCTGTTTGTAGTGACTTCCATAGGAATTTCTAAAATATCTTCTTCTGATACTTCAGAAAAATCTCAGTTGAAGGAAAGTTTACAGGAGGAGAAAAAACTGGAAGAAACTATGGATAAAACAAAAAAGGAAAATGGAAAAGAAAATAATCAGACTCAGGAAGAATCAGAGGAAGAATAATAGATTTTAAAGCCCTTCTATTAATACAGAAGGGCTTTTCTTTAGGTATGAAAGAAAAGAAAATTCTAATAAAAATAAATCCAGAAAATGTAGCTTTTTTAAAAGCAGTTTTTCAGGCCTCTGACAATTTGGCTTTTATGAGGGTTGAAGATAAAAAAGTTAAAATATTTACAACCGATGGCAGATATAAAGAAACAATGGATATATTAAAATCTCTAAAAGAAAAGTTAAATATTAAATTTATTGAAACCTAATATAATTTAAAACTTGTTATAGCGAGTTGTTAATTTATGAAGAAAAATTTTATAAAAATATCTCTACTCTCAGCATTTTCTACGGTTCTTATGTTTCTGGAATTCCCTTTCCCCTTTTTTCCGCATTTTTTGAAATTTGATTTTAGTGATATACCTGCTGTTATAGGTGCCTTTGCCCTGGGACCAATGGCCGGTGTAGCAATTGAATTACTGAAAAATATTTTTCATGGTATATTGGCCAGCTCAACCGCTTTTATCGGAGAGCTTGCAAATTTTACCGTTGGAGCTGTATTTGTTTTAATATCAGGAACTATCTATAAGTTTAAAAAATCTAAAAAAGGAGCTTATCTATCACTGTCAATAGCTACATTTGTAATGGCTTCCGCAGCTACAGCATTAAATTATTTTATTTTTTTACCTCTTTATGAAACCATACTGGGTTTTAAAATTGAAAATATTATACAAATGAGTTCAAAATTTAATACATTCATAACAGATTTAAAATCACTTGTATTAATTTCAATTTTTCCCTTCAATCTGATAAAAGGAATTATTATTTCTGTTATTGTTATTCTGATCTATAAAAAATTATCCCCCTTACTGCATAAATAAAGATTATTTATTAAACCAATTATTATTGCTGTATGATATTTAATATAGCTTATGCCTAACTATTAATATTTTATATATTCAATTTAGGTTAGTTATAAAAAAAAAATATAATAGGAATTATATTATCTGATTAAAGGTTGATTTCACTGTTTATTGTGATATAAATAGTATAATTAGTGTTAGGAGGGAATATGGTTAAAATTCTGTTTTCATTATTTTTTTTCGGATGTATTTTATTTTTTTCTATAAAAACTAAAATGTGGGAAAAAAATACACTGGATAAATTTAAAATAAAGGGAGCACTTTTTGTTAAAATAATAGTAATTATTGGATTTATTATATCGATCTATTTTTTCATAACCACATTTATATTAAAAGGATACTATACAAAAGATGATATATATTCTTTTTTATATTTAATTATGTTACTTCTATTTATGAGCCACCTTACTTTTGGCAAATTTGTAATTACGGAAAAAGGGATAATTTATAAAGGTAGATTTGTTAGTTGGTTTGATATTACGGATTATAGTTTTGAGCAAAACGAAATATATATTTCCTATAAAGGAACAATTGAAAATGAGATTTCTTTTAAATTAAATAAAAAAGACCTTGATAAAATAGATTATTATTTTAGAACAAGAGTTAGCTAAACAATTAAAGTATTGGACAAATCAAGATTAAGTCTTGATATAAATTTATTATATTATAAAATAATAATCGAGGTGGGATTATGGAAGTAAAATTTAAAAAGATAAAAAAGAATCGGGATGAATCAGAAAATGAATTTGAAATTGTTCCGATTGATGAAAACGGCAACATTATTAATAATTACAAAAGAGATCAAAGGGGCCGCATATATATAAACGGTAGAATTTTTACACATGAAATGATTAAAGAAAGATTAATAAATTAATTACAATTTCCTATTTTAAACTTTTAAAAATTCTTAAGTTCTTATTCCATTGAGCTAAAATTCTATAAAACTTAAAGTGTGAATATTTTTAACTTGTATTAGCAATACAAAGAAGCTGTTGTGTTTTAATTAATCTATATAATACCATATATACAAAAATATATGGATATAACAGTATCAAAGGCCATAATATAAATGAATACTTGACATTATTATAAATATCAAGCATAATCAAAATATGAAGAGAATGAGTATAAAAAGATATATAATTTTAGGATTATTATTAAGTTTTATAGCTATTCTGGTATCATTTAAGCATGAGGCTAAAATAAAATTTGCAACAGTTGAATTTCCACCCTATTCATATATTGAAAATGGAGAAATAACCGGATTAGAAGTAGAGATTGTAAAAAAAATATGTGAGATTGCAGATATTGATTATGATATCTCCTTAATGCCTTTTTCAAGAGCTTATAGAAGCGTTTTAAATTTTAAAAGAACCGAGTATGATGCTCTTTTTAATTTTTATAAAACTCCAAAAAGATTGAATGTTTTTAAATATACTGAACCAATAATTGAAAATCCTATTGTTTTTTTTGTTAGAAAAAAAGATGATATCAAGTTTGATGGCGAAATTGCTTCTATTAAAGGAAAAAAAGTGGGGGTAATGAGGGGATATGTTTATTCACAGGAGTTTAGTCGGGCAGTAAAAGAAGATATCATTGAAGTAGAAAAAGCAAATTCACATATAATAAATTTTAAAAAATTAATTTCCGGCCGGATAGATATATATGCTGTTGAAAAGTTTGTGGGCTGTTTTGTTGTGAATGATATGAATATTCAAAACAAAGTTAAGACATTAACCACTCCTTTAAAGATACAGCAGGGATATATAGGATTTAGTAAATACAATCCGAAAAAAAGATTTATTAACAGGATTAACAGTGCACTTAAAAAGATGAAAAAAAACGGAAGTTATAAAAAAATTTACAACAAATATTTAGATATAAATTCTAAAATGAAAAAAAATGAAAACTTTTATAGATTTAAAAAGTAATAAATTTTAAATAGTAAGTTATAGATTCATATTTGATTACAATGAATGTGTTTATGGTATCTGTAGATTAATAATTGGTCTTTCCAAATAATAATTACCATAAAATATTTAAGATTTTCAGTAATTTTGTACCTTATATAAAAAATTGATTTTGAAATTTTAGTTAAAATAAAATTACAATCTATTTAAGAGCTTTTATTTCTGTAATCTGAGTATTCAATTTTACATAAAAATATAATAGTCTAAATAATAAAAAACTGTATATGAAAGAATTTAAGATATGATTATTAAAATCAAAGGTTTATAAATAGAAAAAAGATTTGAGACAGCTTACTTTTATAAAATATTTTAAAATAAAACTACTTGCCTTTTAATTTTAATAGATTATACTATAATATAATAAATTAAAAGAGGTAATTATGCTTGAATCAATTATTTTTGACATTGATGATACTTTAATGAACCACAGTGGTGCTGTTAGAAAAGCTATTGATAGATTTTATGATAAATATATAAAAGGAAGTAATATTGAGAAAAAGGAATTTCGAAATATTTGGAATGAGGAACAAACTAAATACATGGACGATTATTTAAATAATGCAGTTACATTTGAAGAACAGAGATATCTGAGAATACAGAGTGTATTTAAAAAAATAGGGGTTTATATAGATGTTGATACCGCTTATGAGTATTTTCTTACCTATTTACAGTTATACGAGGATAACTGGTCATTGTATGATGATGTTAAGGTAACTCTGGAGAAGCTGGGTGATTATAAGTTGGGCATAATATCAGATGGGGATTCCCATCAGCAAAGAGATAAATTAAAAGAGTTTAGGATAGAAAGATATTTTAATTCAATTGTAGTTTCAGGTGATATCAATGCAGTAAAACCCGATAAAAGAATATTCAAGGAATGTTTAAATCGTCTAGAAACCAGTTCTCAAAAATCCCTTTATATTGGAGATGATTATAAAAGAGACTTTAAAGGAGCAATTAAAAATGGGTTAAAAGCTTGTTTGATAGATAGAAATTCGGACATTAAAATTGAAAAAATTGATAATAACTATAAAATTAATTCTTTACTGTTACTAAATAAAGTTTTAAAAAAATTTAGATAAATAAATTCTTGTAATTTCTAATTTACTCCCCTGCAATTTTTTATTAAATTAAATTTGAATATTATATTTTTTAAAGTATTAGCTAATACTTTATCTTGACAATATTCACAAATTAACTAAAATTATTTGAGAAAGAAGGTGAAATTGATGAAAAAGAAAATTATTTTAATTACAGCTGCTGTTGTTTTTATATTTACCGGATGTTCTAAAGAATTTAATTCTAACATTAAAAGAGGACGCAGGGCATTAAATAATAATAAATTGATAGATGCAATTGGATATTTTGAGAATGCAACTAAGTTAAAGCCGGAAGAACCGAAAGGGTATTACTGGCTGGCAATGGCTTATAAAGAAAAAATGAGATATGGTAATTTTGTGATCAATATGAATAAAACTATGATATATGGGAAAAAGAAATATAAAGAAGATATTGCTGATGCTTATTATGAATTTGCCAAAGAGTTGGAAAAAAATAATCGAATTGAGACAATGTATGATGCTTTTGAGAGGCTGCTTGAAATTGATCCTGACTATAAAATAGAAGAGGACTATGCAATTCATCTTGGGAACAAATATTATGAAGATGAATATGATTATAAAAAAGCTTTAGAATTTTATAAAAATGTAGAAAATACGGAATTACCAGATGAGATGAAAAAAACCATATTATATAGAATAGCTTACTGCCACTATCAGCTGGGAAATTATGTAACGGCAAATAAATATTATAATATGATTCTGGAAGAATATCCCAATCATCCAAAATTAAAAACTATATATTACAATATAGGAAAAATTAATTTTCAGCTAGCACAAAAAGCATTTAATAATAAAAATTATGGAGAAGCTATCGTTCGCGGAGAAACCGTTCTTAAAATTGGAAAGCCAAAACTATGGCTGTCAGAAATACACAGAATTCTGGGGGACTCATATCTTGAAAAAGATAATAAAGAAAAGGCTTTAGAAATGTATAATAAGATTGTTGAAAATGATCCATATCGATCTCATAAAGATACACTTTATGCATTGAAGAAAATTAAAGAATTAAAGAAATAAAGAAAGGTGGAACTAATGAGATTTAAGAAAATTGTTTTAGTTTTGATTTTGATGACAGTTATTTTCTTCAGCTGTTCAAAGAAGAACACCAGGCTTCTTTTGAACGAATCCGAATATTATGATAGGATTCTTAAACAGTATAAAAAAGGGGATTATATAGATTTTAGAAAAAATGCAGACTATTTTAAATCTGATTACCCTGGGAATTCACAGATTCCTTATATCCAGTATTTAATAGCCGAATCCTACTTTGATGAAGAGGATTTCGCAAAAGCTATTTCTGAATATAATAAGATTCTTTATAAGTATCCGGATAGTAATTATTTAAATGATGCTTATTATAAAATTGGACTTTCATATTTTAAACAAAAAAGACATCCTCAGAGGGATCAAACCAACACAGAAAAAGCAATATATTATCTAAATAAGGTTGTGGAACAGGGTGAGACAAAATATAGCAAAAAAGCAAAAGAAATGATTAATAAATGCAGGGATACCCTTGCAAAAAAAGAATTTTATCGGGCAAGATTTTATTTTCGAAGAAAATCATA
>VSIX01000057.1 GCA_008086245.1 Candidatus Mcinerneyibacterium aminivorans | reverse complement strand
CAGATGACCTACAATTTAACCGATCTATTCTGGATTGGCCATGTTGGAAGCGGTGCAGTAGCTGCAGTTGGGACTGCCGGCTTTTTTATCTGGTTTAGTAATGCTCTTACATTTTCCACAGCAATAGGCTCCCAGGTAACAGTTTCTCAATCTCTGGGATTAAAAGATACAGAAAAAGCAAAACAGTATTCTGCAAATGCATTTAAATTTTCAGTTATATTTTCTACATTTATCGCTATCATTATTTATTTTGCTGCCCCTCTTTTAATGAAGTTTTTTGACCTTGGCATAGATGAAACGGGTTTTAATGTAACCGAAGCCAGTATTGATTATTTAAGAATAATTTCTTACGGACTCCCATTTTTTTTAACAAATTTCACATATACAGGTATTTTTAACGGTTATGGAAACCCAAAGGTTCAATTTTTCATAAACTCTTCCGGATTATTTTTGAATATGATTTTTGACCCTCTTTTAATACACGGAATAGGCTTTTTTCCAAAATTGGGGGTTAAAGGAGCTGCCCTTTCAACATCATTTTCACAGATAGTAGTTTTTATTATCTTCTCGTATTTTGTATCAAAAAGAATAAGGCTGTTTTCCCTAAAACAAATATTTGAAAAATTTGATAAATTGAAAATCAGGGCTATATTAAAAATTGGAATTCCCGAAGCTTTTAGAAACAGTATGTTTTCCGTATTTGCAATGATTCTTGCCAAAATACTCGCTCAGTGGGGTCCTATCCCAATTGCAGTACAAAAAATAGGCTCTCAAATTGAAGCACTCTCATGGCGAACATCAAGCAGTGTAGCTTCAGCCTTAAGCACTGTTGTTGGCCAAAATTTTGGTGCTAACAAATATAAAAGAATTAAATTAGGTTACTTAAATGCTTTGATAATAATATCCGGCATAGGTCTTTTAACCTCCTATTTATTTATATTTCAGGGTATGTGGATTTCCAAGCTGTTTTTTTCACGTCCGGAAGTTATTCAGGCTTCTGTAATATATTTAAGAATTTTGGGATATTCCCAGCTATTCATGTGCATCGAAATTGTTACGGGGGGAGCATTCAACGGGCTGGGAAGAACAATACCTCCTGCAATTGTAAGTATTGTATTTACAGGCTCAAGAATTCCCTTTGCAATAATACTGGCATCTATAGACTCACTGAATGAAATTGGTGTCTGGTGGAGCATAAGTGGTACAAGTATTATAAAAGGAATAGTTATAATTATATGGTTCTATTTCTATATAACGAAACTTAAAGAAAAAGATACTGTTGTTTAAAAATCACTAAAGTGTATTTAAAAATTGAAAATTGAAAATTGAAAATTGAAAATTTTTAAACCTAATCCCTACGGAGAAAACAATTTAAAAGTTAAATAGCATGATTCCGGATATTAAATTATCAAAGATAATTTAAAATTGAAAATT